>JAUNGH010000058.1 GCA_030524605.1 Oscillospiraceae bacterium
CCCGGGTCATCCGGCGGATGACGGAATCGGTGAAGCTGGCGGTGCGGGCGGAGAGGGGCTGAGGCATAGAGGGTCACTCCTTATAGTCGATGATTGTCTTATCATAGCAAACATATAGGAAAAAAACCAGTCCTCCGGAAAAATTTTCACAGGCTCTCCGGACGCGGGACAGGAAGCGTGAGAAGACTGTGCCCCGGAGGATGCACAAGCCCTCTTGCGCACGGGACAAAATTGCGGTACACTGAGAAAAAACGGAAGGAAGGTAGTTATCATGAACGAGACCCTGAAGACGATCCGGGAGCGCCGGAGCATCCGCAAATACAAGGCGGAGCAGATCAAGGATCAGGAGCTGGACGCTATTCTGGAGGCGGGCACCTGGGCCCCCACCGGTCAAGGCAGGCAGTCCCCGGTGATGGTGGTGGTGCAGGACGCGGAGACCATTGCCTATCTCTCCAAAACCAACGCGGCCATCCAGGGCAATCCCAACGCCGACCCCTTTTACGGCGCCCCCACCGCGGTGGTGGTGCTGGCGGACGGCGAAAACGCCAACTGGCTGAAGGACGGCTCCCTGGTCATGGGCAACCTGATGCTGGCGGCCCAGTCCATCGGCGTGGGCTCCTGCTGGATCAACCGCTGCACGGAGTTTTTCGACACCGGCGAGGGCAAGGCCCTGCTGGACAAGCGGGGCCTTGACAGGAAATACCGCGGCGTCGGCATCTGCGTCCTGGGCTACGCCGACGGTCCCGCCCCCGCCCCCAAGCCCCGGAAGGAGAACTATATCGTCCGGGTGTGAGGGAAACATCCACTCTGCCAAAACACCGATCTGACAAATGAAGGAGGAAGCGGCCATGGCGGCACCAACCCCGCATAACGAGGCCCGGCCCGGCGACATCGCCCGGGCGGTCCTGATGCCCGGCGATCCCCTGCGGGCGCAGTATGTAGCGGAACACTATCTGGAAAACCCCGTCTGCTTCAACGCGGTCCGGGGCATGCTGGGCTATACCGGCACTTACAAAGGCAGGCGGCTCTCCGTCATGGGCAGCGGCATGGGCGTGCCCTCCATCGGGCTGTACGCCTATGAGCTGTACCAGTTTTACGGCGTGGAGGCCATCCTCCGCATCGGCTCCGCAGGCGGGATCGGCGCGGATGTCCGCGTCCGGGACGTGGTGATTGCCATGGGCGCGTCCACCAACTCCCATTTCGCGGATCAGTACGGTTTCCCCGGCCAGCTGTGCGCCGCCGCCTCCTGGCCCCTGCTGCGGGACGCCGTGGCCGCTGCGGAGCGTCTGGACATCCCGGCGAAGGTGGGCCAGGTATTCACCGCCGACCAGTTCTATAACGACAATGCCGGGGCGGGGCAGATGTACCGCAGATTCGGCATCCTGGCCCTGGAGATGGAGACGGCGGGCCTGTATTGGACGGCCCAGCGGCTGGGGAAGCAGGCCCTGACCGTCCTGACCATTTCCGACCACATCTTCACGGGGGAGAGCCTGCCGCCGGAGGAGCGCCGGAGCTCCTTCCATGAGATGATGGAGGTCGCCCTGGAGACGGCCTGGAAATCTGTTGAGGAGTGACGCGTATGGCGCTGTTTGGAAAACGGGAGGTCGCCTTTCAGGCGCGGGGCGATAAGGCCCGCTGGAAGGCGGGCAGAGAGGCCCTGAAGGCCGCCGGCATCGAGATCATGGAGGCCAGTTACTATGAGACCGAGGCGCCGGTGTGCGGCTGCGGCGCGAAGCTGGACCACCGGGACTTCGGCCCCAACGGCAGGATCGACCGCAGGACCTACTACATCTCCGTCCGCCCGGGGGATGTGGAGCGGGCCAAGGCGGTGCTGGCGGACATCTGATAAAAAACGGAACGCCGTGAGGCGTTCCGTTTATGCTTTCTCCCGGGGGTGGTTCCGGGCGTAAGCCTCCAGCAGATGGACGAACTCCTGGCGGCGCTCGTCCCGGCTGCGGAGCTGGATGCGGTCCAGGATGGGGCACAGGGCCTCCAGCTCCTGGTCGGAGAGCTCCGCCGTCAGCCATTCGAAATAAAAGGTCTCCGCGTCCACCTTGGCGTTCCGCACCGCCCGGCCCTTTTCCGTGATGAACAGCTGCTTCCGCCGCTTGTCCTCCGGATGGGGACGGCGCTCCAGATAGCCCTGGGCCTCCAGCTTGGCGGCCCGGCGGGCAACGGTGCTCTTGTCCTGGGCGTATTTCCGCCGCAGCTCCTCCTGGGTGATGCCGGGGCGGTGCTCCACCGTGTGGATCATGTCGTAATCCGAAAGGCTCAGATGGGTGTTGTCCAGCGCCCGGGCCACGAACCGCTGGGCGTCCCGGTCGATCTTTCGGATGCGCCGCCTGGTGGGGTCCATATGCTTCCCTCCCGCTTCGTTTTTTTCTCATCATAGCGGTTTGCGGGAGTTTCGTCAATTCCGAACGGACATTTTTGACGCTTTGCACAAATCGTTGCAGACTGCAACGATTTTGGTTGACTTCCTGAAAACAGGGCGCTATGATACAGGCGTGGGGCGACCCACTGACAGGAAACACCTTGCCGACCGGGAACGGCAAGCCTGAAAAAAGAGCGCCGGGATTGATCACCCCGGCGCTTTTGATTTGCCCTTATTCGGCGGAAATGGGATAGACGATGCCGCCCACGGAGATGCTTTGAAGCTCCTCCAGGGGGATGATCTCGTCCAGCACGCCGCCCTTGACGCAGAGAGTTTGGCCGTTGTCCGGTTTGATGCTGCCGCCGGTGGGGGCGGACGCCACGGTACCGTCGGTTCGGGTCAGCAGGATCTCCACATTTTCAAAGTAGCGCCGCTGGGACTCGCGGTCTTCCTCGCTGATCCGGCCGCTGGGGGCGTCGCTCCACCGGACCTCGCTGTCTGCGGTGTAGGCCACCCGGACGGCCACGGGGGAGACCCGGATCTCGTCGATGGTGAAGGTCATGCCGTCCTGCTCAAAGGTCTCGCCGCCGCCCAGGACAACGGAGGAATCCTCGTAGTCCACGTCGAAGCGGAACTTCCAGCGTCCCTCGATCAGGGGAACGCTCTCTCCGGTCTCGTCGTCCCAGCCGCAGAGGTCGCTGAAGTCCGCCTTGGCGGTGCCGCGGGACAGGGGCACGTCGGCGCTGATGGTGTATACCATCTGGACGGAATCGTCGTCCGGGTCCTCGTCCACGAACCAGGAGCTGCCGTGGCTGCCGCCCCGGATGTTCATGTCCACGCCGCCGAAGCCGCCCATCAGAAGATTTTTCTCGCTGACCTCCTCGGGGAACAGGCGGGTGCCGTCGTCCCGGCGGATGGTGAAGACAACGGCGGCGTTGTACGCGTCGCCGATGATGGCGTCGGCGGAGATGGTGACGCCGTTGTCGGTGGCGCTGGCTCCGATGGGGCGGCCGATCTTGCCGATGACCTCCGTCTGGGCCACCTCGCTGCCGAAGATGCCGGAAAAGGATTCCACGGCGGTCTTCAGCACACCGGAGGCCCCGGCGCTGACCGCCAGCACCGCCGCGATGCAGGCGGCGATCAGGACGGTTTTGCCGATGGGACGGCGGGCCCGGCGGGTCTGCCGCGCTGCCGCTCCGGCGGCGTTTTCCGCGATCCGGCGCTTCTGTTCGCCGGTGAAATGCAGGCTGTCCATGGCGGACTTGTATTCAAACTGACTGTTCATAACCGTATCCTCCTAAGATATCTTTCAGCCTGGCCCGTCCCCGGGCCAGCCGTGTGTGGACGGTGGCGGTGGGAACCCCCAGGATCCTGCCGATCTCCGCCGCCTGGTACCCCTCATAATAAAAGAGGTAGATGACGGCCCGGTAGTGGGCCGGGAGCCGGTTCACTGCCGCCAGCACGGCGCCGTCCCCGCTCTCCGGGGCGGGGATCTCCGCACAGGCCTCCAGGCCGCAGGTGCGCTTCCGCCAGGGACTTTTCAGCAGGTCCTTGCAGGCGTTGGCCGCCATCCGCAGGACGTAGGCCCGCTCGTGCTCCGGGCTCTCGAACTCCCGGGGCTCCGTCAGCAGCTTGACGAAGACCGTCTGGCAGACGTCCTGGGCGTCATGGGTGTTTTTCAAATAGGTGTAGCTCAGGCGGAGGATGGCGTCGGCATAGGTCTCCGCCAGGTATTCCGCCCGTTCGTTCAGATTCATGGTATCAACTCCTTCAGAGCGCTCTCATCAGGGATACGACAGAAGCGGGCGAAAACTTTCACCCGGCGCAAAAAAAGAAACGGCTTTCGCCGCTTCTTTTCAAATTCACTCCATGACGATCAGGGCGATCAGCTCCACAGGCTCGGTGCCGTTGTTCTCCAGGCCGTGGTGCTGGCCGTAGCCGGTGGCGCAGATGTCCCCGGCGCGGACGGTTACCTCCGTGCCGTCGTCATTGAAGATGCCCTCGCCGCTTAAGATGTAGTAGAACTCCGTCTCGTGGTCGTGGGCGTGGTAGCCGATGGAGCAGCCGGGATCCACCGTCACATGGGCGAACATGCGGCCGTGGCCGTAGAGCCCCTCCTTGTCGGTCAGGTGCTTGATGTGGCAGAGACCCTTGCCGTTCTGGACGCAGACATCCGCCCGCTTGCAGTTTTCAGACAGTGTAAACATATGACTTCCTCCTAAAGCTGCCGCGCCCTTGCATCTGCGGCGGCAGGGTGTTAGAATTGAGTATCCCATATTGTAACAGAGCGCCGGCGGAAAGTCCAGAATCCGCCGAGGAAAAAGGAGCTGTTTATGAAAAAACTATCCCTGCTGCTGGCCCTGATCCTGCTGCTTGGTCTGACCGCCTGCGGGCGGCGGGAGCCGGAGTCCGGGACGCCGCCTGCGGAAGAAGGCCCGCTCCGGCTGGAGACGCTGACGGTGGAGATCTCCAAGGGCACTCTGGGGACGGAGCAGCTGGCCGCAGCGGTGAAGGAGCTGCCGCAGGTGCTGAAGGACTTCTTCACGGACACCGGGGCCGTGGAGATCGGGGAGGTCAGCGTCACCGTCGGTTCCTCCGCCTCCGCCACGGCCCAGGCTCTGGCGGAGGGGCACATCGACCTGGCCTTTCTGCCGGCGGAGCCGTTTCTGCGGGACGGCGGCGGGGCCGTGGCCCTGCTGGCCGACGCCCAGCAGCCCCAGTCCGGCGACGGCTTCCGGGAAGCTGGTGTCACGGCCCTGATCCGCGCGGGCGCCACGCCCTACGGCGGGCAGCTGGCCGTCCGGAGCACAGGCGGTTCCGCCCTGACGCGGCAGGAGCTGGAGAATGCCCATTGGGGCGTTTCCGAGGAGGGGGCGGCCCGGGACTGCTTCGACCTGTGGCTGTCCGCCAACTTTGACGGCGCCCGGGCGGCGGACCTGCCCCGGGTGACGCTGTACGAGGATGACGCGGCCCTGCTGGACGCGGCTCTGGCGGGGGAGGTCGACGCCCTGGTGCTCCGGCGGGAGGGCTGGGCCCTGGCGGCGGACGGCGGCGCGGAGGAGGCGCTGCCCCTGCTGGCGGAGACGGAGACGCTTTGCACCCAGGTGGCCGCTGTGGCGCAGCGGGAGGAGCTGACCCGGGAGCGGTTTGCCGCCGCCTTGGAACAGGTGCTGCTGCGGATGGAGGAGGAGAAGCCGGAACTGATGGAGGCCCTGGGGGCCGCCCGCTTTGCGCCGGTGGAGGAAGAGGATCTGGATTCCGCACGGCGGCTTTTGACGCTGGAGGACAATTGATCATTGACAATGGACAATTGACAATGATGAGACGAATAAAAGGAGCTGCCGCAGGCAGCTCCTTTTATTCGTCTTGGGCAAAGAGGGCGTTGTAGTCCACGTTCAGGACTTCCGCCAGTTTGTCGATCTCAAAAATGGAGAGATTGCGGCGGCCATTTTCGGCCTTCCAAATCATCTCTGAGGTCATATCACAGCCTGCGGTTTGCAGGCGGGCCGCTAATTCTTTCTGCGTCAGACCCCGCAATTCCCGATATTCGGCGACTTTTCGACCGATATTCCGATCTTTTGGCGTGCTGCGGTTCATGTAACTCTCCATATATAGATGGTTTTATCTTGATTATAGAAAGCACTCGCTGTTATAATATCCATATATGGAGGTGGCGATATGAAAAATGAGGATTTCTATGCGCCCTGGCAGCCGTATAGCCAGTCTTTGCGGACGATTGCCATTTTAATTGAAACACGGGAGAACGACGCGGACTGCGTTGCCCAGATCAAGCGGTTTCTGGAGCGGAGCGGCGTTCCGGTCCGGGATCGTTCCTCTTGATGCTTCGGCTTTGCTGTGTTATCTTGAAAAATGTAAAAAAACGCTTGACTGTCAAGCCGCTTGATAGTTTACAGTGGGGCCAAAGGAGGCGGAAAGTATGACCAGTAAAGAGATGGAAGCGCGCTCCGGCGTGCCCCGGGCCAATATCCGCTATTACGAGGCGGAGGGCCTGCTGACTCCCGCCCGGGCAAAAAACGGCTACCGGGAGTACAGCGAGGAGGATCTGGCGCTGCTGGAGAAGATCAAGCTCCTGCGGCGGCTGGGAGTGGGCGTGGAGGAATTGAAGGCCCTCCGGGCCGGTTCCGCCAGCCTGCCCGACGTGCTGGACCACCGTCTGGCGGAGCTGGGCGGCCAGCGGGACACCCTGGCACGGGTGGAGCAGGTGTGCGGCAACTTGCGGCAGGCCGGAGAGACCTTTGACACCCTGGACGCGGGTCAATACCTGGCGGCCCTGGACGCCCCGGCACTGCCGCAGCCCGGTGAGGGAGCCTGGTGGAAGGCTCCCGCCGTGCCGCCGCTGCCGGAATCGGACGCCCTGCCCATTTGCACCAGCATCCCCCGGCGGCTGTTTGCCCGGCTGTTTGACGAGCTTCTGACATCCATGCTCCTGATCGCGGCCCTTGCGCTGGCGGGGCACAACCCGGCGCTGGTGAACAATACGCTGCTGGGGCTGGCGGTGCAGCTCGTGATTCTGTTTGTGGAGCCCCTGTTGATCCACCTGTCCGGCACCACGCCGGGCAAGGCTCTGCTGGGCCTGCGGCTGGAGGGGCCCGGCGGGGAGAAGCTGACCTATGTCGAAGGCTTTACCCGGCACCTTCTGATGCTGTGGGGCGGTGTGGGCCTGGGCATCCCGATCTGGTCCTGGGTCCAGATGTTCCGCAGCGCCAAACGCTGTATGGACGGCGAACCCCAGCCCTGGGATGTGGATGTGGCCTATGAGACCCGGCCGTTCCGTCTCCGCCGCCTGGCGGCCATTGCGGCGGCTGCGGGACTCATCCTGCTGGCTGGGGAGACGGCAAACGCATGGTCCCAGCTCCCGCCCAACCGGGGAGAGCTGACGGTGGCGGAGTTCGCGGAGAACTTCAACCGCCAGGCGGACTACATGGATATGGATTTTTCCGGGCAGAGGCTGGACGAGACAGGGACTTGGGAGGACCGCCCCTATGACGGGGCACTGTATTTAACGGCGTTTTCCGACTGGGGCACGGGGAAGAATGTGCCCTTCGCGTACACTGTGGAGGATGGCCGCCTGACGAAGCTGACACTTTCCGCAGAGATGCGGAATACGGAGGAGTGGCTCAGTCTCCCCACAGGGGAGATGGCGGTGGCCGCCGCGTCATTCGCCTGGGCCCGGAAGGACGCGCCGTTCTGGCCGAAAGAGCGGCGGGCCCTGCTGGCGGCGCTGGACGGCGGAGAACCCTTTGCGCTTCGCCATGGGGATGCGGTGGTTTCCCTGGACATCGATCAGGAGGGCTTCCGGAACACCGATATGGGTTTCATGATCCCGGAGGAGGGGCGCGAGGAGAACCGCATCGCCTTTACCTTCACCATAACGCTGGAAGAATGATTGCAAAAAAGAGATACAGGGTGTAAAATCACCCTGTATCTTTTTTGTGCGCAGACGCGGTTTGTGCAAAAGGCTGAATTTCACCTGCTACCGAATTACCGCTTTACTTTGCTAATAAAATAAAGTAAAATAGGCCCCGTGAAAGAAAGAGGGCGCATTGCGCTCCGCGAGGAGGAATACCCATGGAATTGGATCTGAACATCTTAAAGCCCCAGGAGCGGGTGTCTTTGCAGCTGCGGCTGCTGTATGAACAGGCGGGCTTCCGCCAGTACCACATGGGCCGGTTCGAGGAGTACGGCCTGTACCAGGAGAACCGCCGGTTTCTCTCCAGTGAGCAGGTCATCACCTTTACGGATCTGGACGGCCGCCTGCTGGCCCTGAAGCCGGACGTGACACTCTCCATCGCCAAAAACGCCCAGGTGGAGCCGGGGGAGTGCGGGCGGTTCTACTATGTGGAGAACGTCTATCGCCCCAGCCAGGAGAGCCATACCTTCAAGGAAATCAGCCAGATGGGCTTGGAGTGCATCGGCGCGGTGGACGACGAGACCACCGCCCAGGCGGTGTCCCTGGCGATCCGGAGCCTGGCCCTCACCGGGCGGGACTTCGTGCTGGAAATCAGCCACATGGGCTTTGTCACCGGACTGTTCGACGCCGTGGGCGCGCCGGAGGCCATCCGCCCCAGGCTCCTCACCTGCATCCGGGACCGCAACGCCCACGAGCTGCAAAAGTGCGGGCTGGAGGCGGGCCTTTCCAAACAGGGGACCGACGCGCTGTGCCGTCTCAGCGGCCTGGCCGGGCCCTGGGAGCGGGTGCTGGAGGAGGCGGAGCCCCTGGCCCTCAACGCCGCCATGGGGGCGGCGCTGACGGAGCTGCGGACGCTGTGCGCCGCCTTGGCGGAGCAGGGGCAGACGGAGAAGCTGAAGCTGGACCTGTCCCTGGTCAACGACATGGAGTATTACAACGGTCTGGTGGTGCAGGGGTATCTCGCCGGCCTGCCCCGGGCGGTTTTGAAGGGCGGGCGGTACGACCCCCTGGCGGCGCAGTTCCGCCGGGGCGCCAGGGCCGTGGGCTTCGCCCTGTATCTGGACGAGATGGACCGCCTGGCGGACGCGCCGGCGGAGCGCGGCGAAAAGGTCATGATCAACGTGGCCCTGCCCAAGGGCCGCCTGGGCGACAAGGTCTACAGCCTGCTGGCGGGCGTGGGCTACGGCTGCCCGGAAAATTACAATGACACCCGCAAGCTGGTGGTGGAAAACCGGGAGGCGGGCATCCGCTACTTCCTGGTGAAGCCCAGCGACGTGGCCATTTATGTGGAGCACGGCGCGGCGGACGTGGGCATCGTGGGCAAGGACATTTTGGCCGAGTCCGGCGCGGACGTCTATGAACTGCTGGACACGGGCCTTGGCAGGTGCCGCATGTGCGTGGCGGGCCCCAAGGACTTTGTTGACGATCCCGGCCGCACCCTGCGGGTGGCGACGAAGTTTGTGGGCATCGCCAAGGACTACTACGCCGCCCAGGGCCGGGACATCGACATCATCAAGCTCAACGGCTCCATCGAGCTGGCGCCCATCCTGGGCCTTTCCGACGTCATCGTGGACATCGTGGAAACCGGAACCACATTGAGAGAGAACGATCTGAAGGTGCTGACGGAGTTCATGCCCATCTCCGCCCGGTTCATCGCCAACCGGGTCAGCTACCAGTTCAAGCACCGGGAGATCGAGACCATGCTGCAAAAGCTGACTGAGGTGACCGCCCAATGATCCGGATCTGTGAATTTGATACCCTCTCCCCGGCGGAGATCCTGAACCGGGACATCCAGGCGGAGGAGAACGTCGGCACCGCCGTGGACGCGGTGCTGGCGGAAGTCAGGGCCAACGGCGACGCGGCCCTGCGGGCCTATACGAAAAAATTTGACGGCGTGGAGCTGGACGGCCTGCGGGTCGGCGAAGCGGAACTGGAAGCCGCCTGGGCCTCCCTGGACCCGGAGTTTCTCAAGACCCTGGAGCTGGCGGCGGACAACATCCGCCATTTCCACCGGCAGCAGGCCCATAAGGACTTTGTGCTGACGGACAAGCCGGGCATCGTCATGGGCCAGCGGTACACGCCCATTGAAAAGGTGGGCATCTGCGTGCCCCGGGCGCCGGAGGCGTTTCCTTCCACGATCCTGATGAACGTCATCCCGGCCAGGATCGCCGGGGTGCGGGACATCGTGCTGGTGACGCCGCCGGACAGGCACGGCAAAGTCGGCGCCGAGGCCCTGGCGGCGGCCAGGATCGCCGGGGCGACGGCCATCTTCAAGGTGGGCGGCGCCCAGGCGGTGGCGGCCCTGGCCTACGGCACGGAGAGCGTGCCCCGGGTGGACAAGATCGTGGGCCCCGGCGGCATCTTCGTGGCCACGGCCAAGCGGAAGGTGTTCGGCCAGGTGGCCATCGACATGATCGCCGGCCCCAGCGAGATCCTGGTGCTGGCGGACGGCAGGTGCGACCCGCGGTGGGTGGCGGCGGACATGCTCAGTCAGGCGGAGCACGACGTGCTGGCCTCCGCCGTGCTGGTGACGGACAGCCGGGAACTGGCCGAGGCTGTCCGGGCGGAGATCGAGGTTCAACTGGAGGCCCTGCCCCGGCAGGACGTGGTCCGGCGGTCCATTGACGACAACGGCAAGATCATCGTCACAGACAGTTTGGAGAAGGCCGTGGAGGCCGCCAACCTCATCGCCCCGGAGCACCTGGAGCTGTGCGTGGACGACCCCTTCGCCCTGCTGCCAAAAGTAAAGAATGCGGGCAGCATCTTCCTGGGCCGCAGCGCCCCGGAGGCCCTGGGGGACTATTTCGCCGGCCCCAACCATACCCTGCCTACCTCCGGCACGGCCCGCTTCTCCAGCCCCCTCGGCGTGGACGACTTCGTGAAGAAGTCCAGCTTTTTGTATTACGATCAGGCGGCCCTGGCGGCCGCGGCGCCCCGCATCGCGGACTTCGCCGAGCGGGAGGGACTCCACGCCCACGCCCGGTCCGTGACCATCCGCTGCGAAAATAAGAGATAAGAGGTGCTTTCCATGAGCAGATTTCTTTCCCAGGAGGCGGGCCGCCTGGCCCCCTATACCCCCGGTGAGCAGCCCCAGGACCAGCAGTATGTCAAGCTGAACACCAACGAGAGCCCCTTCCCGCCCTCCCCCAAGGTCCTCAAGGCCCTCTCCCGGGCGGAGATCCTGAAGCTGAACCTGTATTCCGACCCCACCTGCGGCCAGCTGGCGGAGGCCATCGCCCGGCGGTATGAGCTGCAGAGCGAAAACGTCATCACCGGCAACGGCTCCGACGAGATCCTGGCCTTTGCCTTCCGGGCTTTCTGCGGCGAGGGGAGGGGCCTGGCCTACGCCGACATTACCTACGGCTTTTACAAGTCCCAGGTGGCCCTGTTCGGCCTGGACGCCAAAATCATCCCCCTGCGGGAGGACTTCACCCTGAATGTGGACGATTACATGGACTTTCCCGGCACCATCGTCATCGCCAACCCCAACGCCCCCACCGGCATCGCCGTGCCCCGGGCGGACATCCAGCGGCTGCTGGACGCGGATCCGGACCGGGTGGTCATCGTGGACGAGGCCTATGTGGACTTCGGCGCCGAGAGTTGCGTGCCCCTGATCTTCCGCTACGACAACCTGCTGGTGGTGCAGACCATGTCCAAGAGCCGGGCCCTTGCCGGCGGGCGGGTGGGCTTCGCCCTGGGCAGCGCCGGGCTGATCTCCGCCCTGAACCGGGTGAAGTACAGCTTCAACCCCTACAA
>JAUNGH010000059.1:0-8075 GCA_030524605.1 Oscillospiraceae bacterium
CTATTGGAGGGTCTACGTCACCACCCCGCAGGGGGAGATACGTTCCCACCTGTATGAACACGTCGGCATCGTCTGCGGATATGACGGGAGCGGCGGCCTGCTCATCATCCACTGTGCCAGCGGCGCAAATAATGTGGTGATTACAGGAACATCTGGCTTTGCCTCGGTGTCAAGACCGGATTTTTATGACGAGTAAACTTGTCGAAATGTGTCTCAATTTGAGACACATTTTTTGCTTGAGATGATGTAAAACACACGGCCTCCGCCGCATTTTGGCATCGGGGGCCGTTTTTTTGTGCTTTCTCAAAAAGCGTGGTAGCGTATTCTCATGGAGGGATGAAGCAATGCTATCATGGGAACCGTTGGAAATTTTGAGTTTTGGGGCAGGGATGCCAGTACAAGCCTTGCTCTCATGTCTGCGGAAAACGCCATTCGTGGGGAACGTGTCTGGCCTCTGGTGCCAGTATATGATGCTGTGATTTTCTGTGACCTGCACGGGGAACCGAGCTGGGTCTATGAGCAGGCAGCATTTGTGGCACAGGTGTGCCGCCGGGCCGGTATTTCTTACTACACACTGGATACCGACCTGTACGGTGCCTTTACCCGGAATTTTGGAAACGCCCGCGTTTCCAGCATCCCGTTCTGGGCATTGGCTGACCATGGCAAGAAAGGCCGGATGCCGCGACAATGCACCTATGACTACAAAATCAAAGCCATAGAAAGGTTTATCCGCTATGAATTGCTGGGCTACCGTCCCAGGGAGCGCACGATTGCGGCAGACAGACAATTTCACCGTGTGCACATGGGCATCATGTGGGAGGAGAGCCACCGGGCTAAGGGAAGTACGCAGACACTGTTCACCAACCAATTTCCGCTTGTGGAAATCGGTTGGATCCGTCCGGATTGCTATGCCTGCAACCGGGATATATGGGGCCTGGATACCAAAGCGAGCTGCTGTCTGTTTTGCCCCTTTCACACGAACTATTTCTTTGCCCATATCCGGGAGCATGAACCAGAGTGCTATGCCTACGCCCTGAAAATTGGCGAACTGGTGGAGGCAAACCAAGCCCACCCACCGCTGAAAAGCGAACTGTTTTTATCCAAGGCCCGAAAGATATTGAGAGAGCTGGAAGCGCAGAAGATTGCCAGGATACCCAGACCTTCTTATATCATCAAGAGCGTATCTGGAATGACTTTTGAAAGGACAGCTATCATCGGAAAATTCAACACACTTTAAGAAATATTTTATAAGGTCTTACGCTGGTTATTTTTGAGTGACGTTAGTCGATTATTTGTACGCATTGCAAAGCAGGAAACTAAATTATGTCAGCTTTTTCTCTTCGCGGGAATAAGTTAGTGAAGTCCGTTAAGACATTTCCTAAAGTGTCGATAGAATATTCTTGATGGTTCAAAAAGTAACCAGCTAAGCGCAAATGTATAGACATATTTTTGTTAACAATTCCAATATCTTGAGGTGAATTGTCGTGCAAGCGATAGAATCAAAAAAATGTGCATCCAATAGTAAGGAACAATTGAGAGGATTGGATGCAAATAAGGTTAAGTTAATAGCGCTACTTTCAATGACTATTGATCATATAGGGGTCTATGGTTTTGAAAAAGCATTTATATGGAACCACTATTCTATAATTCGATGTATTGGCAGAATTGCTGCACCATTGTTCCTTTTAATGCTAATTGAAAGTATCCATCATTGTCAAAATTTGCTTCGATTTGCATTAAGGATTTATCTTGCCGCTGTATTTACGGGAACTGTCTATGCTATTACAAACTATTACAATGGCGGCATTAATGGCATATATATGCCTGGAAATACATAATATTTCGACAATTACCGTTATCTGTCTTTATACATCTGTCGGTAAATGTAAATCAGCCATACGACACAAATACATTGTTGTCCGCTATGATGGTTTTATCACCAAATATTAGGGGGACTTGCTATGAATGAACGATTAATCACTGAACGACAGGTTAAAACGGGAGACGGGGAAGTTTTAGTTTTACACTATTTCCTGCTGACTGAATGTCTGCGTGGTAAAAAAGAGTTCGGCATTGGAATCACAGAACAGTCTAACGGCTATACCGCATATGCTCCTGCCCTTCACACCGATATCCAGCGTGTCTATGATTTGATTATCAAACTAGCCAACGGGGCAGTCACTCCGGTAGGGCTGTCGGATGTATTGGCGGATGTTCTGGCGGATTGGACATAAGCCATGAAAAATTACATATTCCGTCAAGTCGAGATTGGCATGGATAAGTGGGAGAGCGGATACTACGAATACGTTCTCCGCCGCATTTGATACCTGTATTTCAATTCAGAAAGGATGGTATCAATGCCAATCGTATATTATGTGCCAGATCAGGAAACTGCTGCGTTTCAAAAACCTTTGAACGCCGAGCGGTTGCTACGCTGCTTGGGTGTCAGCGGCAAGCTGTCAGGTTTCCCCTACGCCGCATACATGATTGAACAGGTAAAAGAGGACCCGGAACGTATCCGTCTCATCACAAAGCGGCTGTATCGGGAGACTGCCCGCAAGTTCGGTGTCTCCCCGGAATCCGTGGAGCGCGACCTGCGGACGCTGATCCGTTCCTGTTGGAAGCGGTCAGACCACAGCTTTTTAGAGCATGTCGCAGGTACGACCCTGCACCACCCGCCCACAAACAGCGAATTTATTGACATGCTAGCCGCGTTTCTACGCTGACTGAATATTTACCCGAAGAGGGGGAGCGATTCACTCGCTCCCCCTCTTATTTGTGTCGATTATCTTCTATTAGTTGCAGTTCACGGCAATAGGTGACGGAAATTTACGACAGTTTCCGCTCATGTTTCATCAATATTTACCTTTTTTCTTGGTCCGTTTTCGCCATAATGAGGCCAGATAAAAACAAGTGCAAAATATCCCAAACGGAAATATGTCTCAAAAGTGGACACAATTCGACACCACCGCCAACCGGCACAGACGCACCACTCCTGGCGCGTCTGTGCGGACTGGCGACAGTCCTACATCACAACCCGCCCTACCTGTTGAGGCGGGCCTGCACCTTGAAAAGTCCATGACCGTCCAAAGGAGATATGTCTCCCGGCAAAGTACCGCGCTTGCGTACCAAGGGAAACAAAACGCCGCTGACAGTCCAGGGGCAGGAACGGATTTGGTGAGAACGGCAATTTGAAACTAGGGGTGATAACCAACGGAGCAAAATTCAACCAGTTCCAGTTTAAAGCCGCTGGGCCGGAATACTGCCATATGAAACAAGTGCGGCATTTCCGGCCCGGTCAATATATCAAAACCGTGTCTGCATGAAGGCGCGGTCTTTGCGGATATTCAAACGGATACAGAAATAAACCAGTACATCCAGTACATATTTTATAGGCTCTTGCCATATCATCAAATAAGCAGGAGGTATTCGTTATGGTAGAAAAAGGCGCATCAAAAACCGAAAAAGACCTGTTGCAGTCCAAAGAGGTAAGAGTAACGATCCATTACAAAGAGGATGGGCCGAGCTTGGAATCTTGCATGATTTCAATACTAAGCGTTCATATGTCAAAAAACGCGAATTTTTGACGTTTCTCCGCATATTTGCTATAATAAAATTACAGATATTGTTTCGCAAATATGAGGGTTTCGGCAGAAAGGAGTACACATGACCTTTGTGCGGAACAAGAAAGAGAAAAATGAAGTTTCTATTATTGAATGGTACATAGCAATTTATGTCAGACTCAGCAAAGAGGATGGGGACAAGTTAGAAAGCGACAGTATCCAAAATCAGAAAGGAATCATTGAGCAACATATTAAGTATCTGCAAGGACAAGGGGAAATCATTGCTTCCGTTGAAATATACTCTGACGACGGCTATTCCGGCGGCAACTTTGAGCGTCCTAATTACAAGCGGATGATTGCAGATATTGAGGCTGGAAAAATCAACTGCGTCATATTCAAGGATAATTCAAGACTGGGCAGAAACTACCCGGAGCTGGGCCGTCTCATGGAGGAATATTTCCCGCAAAAAGGTGTCCGCATTATTTCTGTCCTGAACCACATCGACAGTTTGAAAGACCCCCAGGGATATTGCAGTGCTATCGTTTCGTTCTCCAACATTATGAACGACGACTACATCCGACAGCTTTCCTTGAAAATCAAATGTACCTTTGCCATGAAGCGTGAACGAGGCGAGTTTCTCGGTAACTACGCACCATATGGCTATATGAAAAGCCCGGAGGACAAGCATAAACTTATCATTGATCCCGAAGCGGCTAAAATTGTCCGTATGATTTTCAATTGGTACGTTGATGGTATGTCTGTAAGCGGTATCGTCAAGCAGCTCAATGCTTTGCAAATCATTCCACCATCGGTCTACAAAACCCAAAATGGTTGCAAAGGATTTGTAAAACACTCCAGCGGCGGCGTAAAGAAAAACGTATGGGCGTTGACCTCTGTAAGCTCTATCCTCAAGGACGAGGTCTATATTGGGAATTTAGTACAGGGGAAATTCAAGAGCGCATCGTATCGGACCAAAAAAATGGTTCCTACCGATGAAAGCGAATGGACAGTGGTTGAGGGAACCCATGAGCCAATTATCTCGGATGAGGTTTTCACCATTGTACATGATCGCTTTGCCAGACACACCAGAATACCCCCAAAACGGGAGACCAGTTATCTGCTTTCCGGATTTGTCAAATGTGCTCATTGCGGGGGACGAATGAACCGAGCAATATCAAGAGGATACCCGAGATTTCGTTGTATGACCCGCACTTACGCCCCCGGTAAATGCCAATGTCCGTCTGTAAAAGAATCCCTGCTGGAAGATGTGTTACTGAGAGCTATCCGAGAGCAAATTCAAGAGTTGGTCGATGCCAAAGCTGTTATTGACGCAGCGCGTAAAGAGCAACCTTCTGGATACTCGCAAAATGAGTACCTTCTATCTCTTAACCGTGCTGAACGGGAAAAGAAGCGTTTAACCGAAGCAAAGTTCCGCCTGTATGATAACTTTGAAAAAGGCATCATTGACCAAGAGGAATATGTCCAATTCAAAGCACGGTATAATGCAGAAATAGCGGAACAGGAGAAACAAATTGCAAAACTGCAAAATGACCTTGTGGAGATCAAAGAGGCCCGCAGGCAAGATGACGAGTTTATTGCTTTCTTTAAGGAATTTGGCAATATATCCTCTATTGACCGTGATGTGTTGAATCGCCTGTTGGACCATATTGAAGT
Organism: Oscillospiraceae bacterium; assembly: GCA_030524605.1. Lineage (GTDB taxonomy): Bacteria > Bacillota > Clostridia > Oscillospirales > Oscillospiraceae > Oscillibacter. Next base: position 5,238 of record JAUNGH010000059.1, read on the forward strand.
GACAGATGCTACGCAGATTGATGTTTACTTCAAGTTCTCCGCCGAACGCCAAAAAATCCTCGATTTCGCCAAGAACATCGAGGATGAAATGCAAGTTGACAGAAGTGTGTGCTAATCGACAACATACCTCAAGGAATGGAGTATATTAACACACAAAGCTACACAGCAAAGAAAGACATTACAAAGGAAATGTGTGCTAATATACTCCATTCATAGGTCATGAGCAGGACCGCGTCCACGGCGGAGGCGACGGCGGGGTAGCTGTGGCCCTCGTACAGGAGGCCCGGCTGGGCGGCGGAGGTCTTGGGGGCCAGGGCCGCCCAGAGAAAGCGGCCGTAGGGATGCAGGAGGCGGCGGAGACGGGCCAGGAGGGCGGCGTAGGCATCCGCCAGGGCGCCGGGGAGGTATTCAAAATCCACGTCCAGCCCGGCATAGCCCTTGCGGAGGAGGGTTTGCAGGACCTCCGACATCAATTGCTCCTGGACGGCAGGCTCCGTCAGGACCGCCTCGGCCCGCTGGGTGTCGAACTGGCCGGACTCCGTCAGGGTGGACAGGTGCATCACCGGAAGCGTGCCCCGGCGGCGGGCCGCAGAGAGCATGGCGTCGTCATCCAAGGGCAGCAGGCCGCCGGAGGCGGTGATGCCGTAGGTGAAGGGGGCCATGTAGGTCAGGTAGGGGAGCTGGGCGGCCAGCAGGTCTTCGCTGATGTAGGGATAGGCGTAGCCGTTGAAGGCGGCGGCGCCCAGCTTTTCGTCAAAATAGGAGATCACCAGGGGCTGGCCGGGGGTCAGCTGCTCGCCGCCGCCCAGGGGCCAGTTGTTCCGCCAGAGCTGCCGGACCGTGACGCCGTAGGCGGCGGCAATGGAGGCCAGGGTCTCCCCGGGGCTGACGGCGTGAATCTGCCGGGGAAAGCGGACCACCAGGGTCTGTCCCACCGCCAGGGCGCCGTTTGCGGGGACGGCGTTGTCGGCGGCCAGCCGGGCCGGGGCCACTCCGTAATAAGCCGCGATGGAGCCGACGGATTCGCCGGTCCGGACGACATGGATCGTCATGGATCATCACCTCTTTTCAAAACCATATGCCGGCGGGCGGGGCCGTATGAGCGGATTTAAAAAATTTGCTTGCCTTTTGCCACACCTTGCGATACCATGAAATGATAGACGGAACATAAAGACCGCCATGCAAAACAGGCATGGCGGACAGGGGGACATGGGATGAATATTCGGAAATACGAGGCGTTTGTGCGGGCCGTGGAGCTGGGGAGCCTCTCCAAAGCGGCGGAGGAGCTGGGGTATACCCAGTCGGGCATCAGCCACATGATGCAGTCCTTGGAGGAAGAGGTGGGCTTTTCCCTGATGGTGCGGACCTCCTCCGGCATCCAGCCCAACAGCGAGGGGCAGATGCTGCTGCCCATCATCCGCCAGCTTTTGAACACCAGCGAGGCGCTGGAGCAGTATATCGCAAAGATCAAGGGCGCCGACACCGGGCGCATCCGCATTGCGGCCTATCCCAGCGTGGCCACCTACTGGCTGCCGGAGATCATCCGGGACTTTCAGAGGGACTATCCCCATGTGGAGATCCAGATCATCGAGATGGGTTCCGGCGCCATTGAGGAGATCATGGAGAACCGGCAGGCGGAGCTGTGCATCTATGCCGGGGGCGAGGGCAAGGGATTTGAATGGATCCCCCTGTGCCGGGACCGGATGCTGGCCCTTGTGCCGCCGGGGCATCCGCTGGCTGCCCGGGAGGCGGTGCGGCTGCAGGATCTTGGGGCGGAGGAGTTCATCACGCCTATGCCGGATTACGACGGCGAGGTGCGGTTCATCCTGAACAAGCTGGAGCACTGGCCCCACATCCTGTTTTCCGCGTGCAGCGACTATGCCATCATCAATATGGTGACGGAGGGGCTGGGCGTGTCCATCCTGTCGGAGCTGCTGCTGCAAAATTACAGCCACCGCGCCGTGGCGCTGCCCATGGACCCGCCCCAGGAGCGGATGCTGGGCATGGGCGTGCCCCAGGTCAGGACGGCGTCTCCGGTGACGCGGAATTTCATGCGGTATGTGCAGCGGCATGTGGAGCGGCGGAGCGGAGGCGGGGCGGTTCTGGATGGGGCCCGGCCGGAATAGAATGGTGCTGGTCCCGGCGGGGACGCCGGGGATACCGAAGAATCATGACGAAAATCGAGCAGGAGGCCGGGGACGGCTTCCTGCTCGCGGTTTTGAGGAGGTGCGGGATGAAGGAGCTGGGGGCGGTGGCGCTGATTACCGCCGCAGCAGGCATCGGAGGGACCGGGCTGGGCGGTGGACTGGGGTGCCTGTTCCGGCGGGATTCCAGCCGGACGGTGAGCCTGCTGCTGAGCTTTGCGGCGGGGGTCATGGTGGCCGTGGTGTGCTTGGACCTGCTGGAGGAGGCCGCCGGGCAGGGAGGCTTGTTCCGGGCGGCGGCGGGCATCCTGGCGGGCTACGGCGTCACGGCGGGGCTGAACCTGCTGCTGGAGCGGGGACGGCGGCTGCAGCGGAGCGGTCTGCTTTTGGCAGGCGTGGTGATGGCGGCGGCCATCGCTTTGCACAATGTGCCGGAGGGAATGGTCATCGGGGCGTCCTTTGCCGGACGGGACCCCGGGAGCGGGTGGACGATGGCCGCAGTCATCGGGCTGCACAACATTCCGGAGGGGATGGCGGTGGCGGTGCCGCTGGTGGCCGGCGGGGAGAGGCGGGCCAGGGCGGCGGGACTGGCGGCCCTGACCGGAGCGCCCACCGTGCTGGGGGCCGCAGCAGGTTTTTGCCTGGGCACCATGGGGCCCCTGGCGCTGACGGCGGCGTTGAGCTTTGCCTCCGG
>JAUNGH010000059.1:8175-11552 GCA_030524605.1 Oscillospiraceae bacterium
AGCTGTGGCGGAGCAGGCTGCCGGCGCTGGCGGCGGTGGCAGGGGTGGTCGTGGGGCTGGGGATCACCCGGGGGTGACGGCGCGGACGGAGCGGCAGGCGGATGATATCTGCCCCTACAGAGGGAGTTACCGGCAGGGCGGTTGGGTAAAAGATTTGGCGTGGGGCGGGAGGGTGGCGACTGTGCCCTGAATGGGACGCGCCCTGCGGCGTTTTTGCGGGAATATGAAGGATTATGATGGCCGGTGAATTGCGGAGAGAAAAGGACCCGCCGCGGGAAACATCCCGCGGCGGGTCTGAAAAGAGGGGGAGAAATTTGTTTTATTTCGCCAGACGGTTGGCGGAGCGTCTCTTGCCGTACCAGAGGATGACGCCGACGTAAGCGACGGCGGCCACAACGCCGATGATGTAAGCGCCGCCCCAGGGAATGTTGAAGCCGATCTTGGCGTTCATGATGTAGGTGATGGTGATGAAGGCGTACCAGGCGCCGGGGATCAGGGGGATCCAGACGTACTTGGACTTGCCGTTTTCAAACATCCAGATGGAGATCGCCAGGAAGGCGAACAGGGACAGGGTCTGGTTGGACCAGGCGAAGTAGCGCCACAGGATGTTGAAGCCCTGCGCATTGGTCTTGGCGAACACCAGGATCACGGCCACCAGGGCGAAGATTACGGCAGACAGGCCCACGCGCTTGCTGGCGGAGCTCTGGTCGATGTGGAAGGACTCGGCAATGGCCAGGCGCAGGCCGCGCAGGGCGGTGTCGCCGGAGGTGATGGGCAGGACCACGATGCCCACCAGGGCGATGATGCCGCCCGCGTTGCCCAGAATGTTGCGGCAGACGACGCCGACGGTGCCGGTGGCAAGGCCGGCATTGGCTTCCTGCAGGCCCAGGTTGTAGACGCCCATGGCGGCGCCGGCCCAGATCATGGCGATGAAGCCCTCCAGAACCATCATGTTGTAGAAGGTCATGCGGCCTTCCTTCTCACTCTTGACCGTGCGGGAGATGATGGCGGTCTGGGTGGAGTGGAAGCCGGACAGCATGCCGCAGGCAACCGTGATAAAGAAGACGGGGATGAAGTGGCTGGCGGAGAAATAGCCGCCGTAGCTGAAGGGGAGCTGGGTGACCTTGTCCTCGGCCAGAGTGAAGGCGGCCATGGCAGGGCTCTGCCAGTCGTCCCAGATGTTCAGCAGGGGATAGCCCTTGACGAACATGCCGATGAACACGCCCATGGCGGAGAACAGCAGCACCGCGCCGAAGACGGGATAGATCTTGCCGATGATGGCGTCAATGGGGAACACGGTGGCCACCAGATAGTAAATAAAGATGGCGGCGTAGATGACCCAGGTGGAGACGGAGGTGGGCTTGCCATCGAAGCCGCAGATCTGGGTGGCGAAGATGTCGCCGGGGGTATAGATGAACACGGCGCCCACCAGGAGGAGCAGCAGGCTGCAGAAGACCTGGTACACACCGTAGACGCCCTTGTTGGAGTATTTGCGGATCATGTCGGGCATCTGGGAGCCGCCGTCGCGCAGGCAGATCATGCCGGAGAAATAGTCATGCATGGCGCCGCCGATGATGTTGGTGATGGGGATGGTGATGAACGCGATGGGCCCGAAGAGAATGCCCTGGATCGGCCCGAAGATGGGGCCGGTGCCTGCGATGTTCAGCAGGTTGATGAGCATATTCTTCCACTTGGGCATGGGGAGGTAGTCCACGCCGTCCTGTTTGGAGTAGGCGGGGGTCTCCCGGTCGTCCGGTCCGAAAACCTTTTCGCAGAACTTGCCGTACAGGGCAGCTCCGCCGAACAGGATCACGAGACCAATGATGAATGTTGCCATTTACACACACTCCTTTTCCTTTTGTGCCCCGGGGCGTTTCCCGGATCAGCCCTGGGGTCACAGATTACAGTATTACTGTAACAGATTTTAAACGGAGCGGACGTTAAGGAAACGGAGCGCAGATACAGACCTTGTCAGGGATTTTGCAAAAAATGTTAATAAATCGTTAACGCAGCGCGGGCTTACAGATAAAGGCCGGACCTGCGAAGCAGGTCCGGCCTTTGTTCCATGTTCAATCGCCCTCCGCCAGGCGGTAGCCCACGCCGACTTCCGTGAAGAGGTACTCCGGCTCGGCGGGATTCTTTTCGATCTTGCGGCGGATGTTCGCCATGTTGACCCGCAGGATCTGGTTGTCGCCGCCGGCACGGGGGCCCCAGAGCTCCTTGATGATGAAGTCGTAGGTCAGGACCTTGCCGGCGTATTTGCCCAGAAGGGCCACGATGCGGAATTCGCTGAGGGTCAGCTTGACGTTTTCGCCCCGGACCAGGGCCTGGTGCTTGTTGTAGTCGATGGTCAGGTCCCCCACGGTGTAGGTGCCCTTCTGCGCGATCTCGTCGTTGCCGCTGGCGGTGCGGGTGTGGCGGATGGCCGTGCGGACGCGGGCCAGCAGTTCGTCGGTGCCGAAGGGCTTGGTCAGATAGTCGTCCGCCCCCAGGTCCAGGGCCGTCACTTTGTCCTTTTCGTGGGCCCGGGCGGAAACCACCACCACCGGCAGGCTGGACCACTCCCGCAGCTGGCGCAGGATGTCCAGACCTTCCATATCCGGCAGCCCCAGGTCCAGGATGATCAGGTCCGGACAATGGGAGGAGATCATGGACATCGCCTCGCTGCCGGAGCGGGCCTGCATGGCCTCATAGCCGTTGTTGTTCAATACGGTGGAGATGAAGTGGGAGATGCTTTTCTCATCCTCGACGACCAGGATCTTTTCTCGAATATTCATGAAGGCTCCTCCTTATTAAGCCGGTATCCGCGCCGTATCCAGCCCGCCGCCGGCAGCGGGTATGGATACATCATTATACTTCCAGGGGAAGGGAGAAGGAAAATTCCGCGCCGCCCGGCAGGTTTTTCGCCGACATGCTGCCGCCGTGGGCCCGGACGATGGCAAGACACACCGAGAGCCCCAGGCCCATGTTCCGCTTTCCGTCGCCGGAGGGGGTCTCGCTGTGCTTTAAGGTGCCGTCAAACAGACCGGGCAGCTCCTTTTCGGGGATGCCGCTGCCGTTGTCCTGCACGGAGAACAGGGCGAAGCCGTCCTGTGCCCGGACCGAGAGGCGGATATGGGTGGTGGTTTTGCCGTGGGCGGCGGCATTTTCCAGCAGATTGAGAAAGACCTGCTCGATCAGGATGGGGTCCATGGGCACCAGCAGCAGGTTCTCCGGCGCCTCCACGGAGACGGTGATGCCCGGGAAGCGGCGGCGGAATTTCCGCACCGCTTCGCCCATCACCTCCTCGGCCGCCTCGGGGCCTTTGGTGATGCGGGCCTGGTCGTCCCCGATGCGGGTGATGGACAGCAGGTTTTCCACCACCCGGATCAGCCACT
>JAUNGH010000060.1 GCA_030524605.1 Oscillospiraceae bacterium
CCTGGCCCAGGCCGTCAAGCGCCTGTACCCGGAGGTGAAGCTGGCCATCGGCCCCAGCATCGACAACGGTTTTTACTACGACCTGGACTCTCCCATCCCCTTCACCCCGGAGATCATGGAGCAGATCGAGGGCGAGATGCGGAAGATCTGCAAGGAGAAGCTGAAGCTGGAGCGCTTTGAGCTGCCCCGGGAGGAAGCCGTCAGGTTCATGGAGGAGAAGGGCGAGCCCTACAAGGTGGAGCTTATCAACGACCTGCCGGAGGACGCCGTCATCAGCTTCTATAAGCAGGGCGAGTTCACCGACCTGTGCGCCGGCCCCCATCTGGACTCCACCGGCCGCATCAAGGGCAACGCCATCAAGCTGACTGCCTGCAACGCCGCCTACTGGCGGGGCGACTCCAGCCGCCAGACGCTCCAGCGCATCTACGGCGTGGCCTTCCCCAAGAAGGACGAGCTGGACGAATACCTGGCCCGCATCGAGGAGGCCAAGAAGCGGGACCACCGGAAGCTGGGCAAGGAGCTGGGATTGTTCATGCTCCGGGACGAGGGCCCCGGCTTCCCCTTCTTCCTGCCCAAGGGCATGGTCCTGAAAAACACGCTGCTGGATTACTGGCGTCAGGTCCACAAGAAGTATGGCTATCTGGAGATCTCCACCCCCATCATTCTGAACCGCCAGCTGTGGGAGCGCTCCGGCCACTGGGACCACTACAAGCAGAATATGTACACCACCGTCATTGACGGGGAGGACTATGCCATCAAGCCCATGAACTGCCCCGGCGGCATGCTGGTCTACGCCAGCGAACCCCACTCCTACCGGGATCTGCCCCTGCGGGTGGGCGAGATCGGCCTGGTCCACCGGCATGAGCTGTCCGGCGCGCTCCACGGCCTGTTCCGGGTCCGCTGCTTCAGCCAGGACGACGCCCATGTCTTTATGACCCGGGATCAGATGAAGGACGTCATACAGGAGACCGTGCGCCTGTTTGACGAGGTCTACTCCACCTTCGGCCTGAGTTATACCATCGAACTGTCCACCATGCCCGAGGACCACATCGGCACGGTGGAGGAGTGGGAACGCAACCAGGACATCCTGAAAAACGCCATCACGGATATGGGCAAGGACTTCGTCATCAACGAGGGCGACGGCGCGTTCTACGGCCCCAAGTTGGATTTCCATCTGGCCGACTCCCTGGGCCGCACCTGGCAGTGCGGCACCATCCAGCTGGACAGCCAGCTGCCCGAGCGGTTCGAGCTGGAGTATACCGGCGAGGACGGCCAGAAGCACCGTCCCGTCATGATCCACCGGGTGGTGCTGGGCTCCATCGAGCGGTTCATCGGCGTCATCACCGAGCACTTTGCCGGCGCGTTCCCCGCCTGGCTGGCCCCCGTTCAGGTGAAGCTGCTGCCCATTACCGACCGGGCGGCGGAGTACGCCGCCCAGGTGGCCGCGCAGTTGGACGCCGCAGGCTACCGCGTGGAGGTGGACACCCGGAATGAGAAGATCGGCAAGAAGATCCGGGAGGCCACCCTGGAGAAGATCCCCTACATGCTGGTAGTGGGCGACCGGGACATGGAGAACCAAACCGTCTCCGTCCGCCACCGCTCCGGCGAGGATCTGGGCGCCATGAGCCTGGAGGCATTCACGGCCATGCTGAAAGAGGTTGTGGACACCAAGGACCGGAAGTAAAAAGGCTGAGAAGGCCGCTCCCGCCGGGGAGCGGCCTTTTTTGCGCGGCGCCCACGGACATTTGAAAGGACGTATGTCCTGGCGATATAGACAACCCGCCGTCCAAAGAAAGGGCGGCCTTTGTGCAAGATACCGCCGCTTGCAGGAATTCTTTCAAAAAATGCAAAAATGTGGGCAAAAATGCAAGCGCAAAAATGATTGCCTGCAAAAATAAACCAGGAAAGTGAAAAAGGGGCTTGAAAAATGAAAGAAAGTGCGATATGATATGCAAGTACCTGCAAGACCCCTGGATCAAATATGAAAAGAGGATTTGAAAGATGAAGAAGTTTCTGTCTTTGCTGATGGCCGTCATGATGATGGCCACCGTCCTGGCCGGCTGCGGCGGCGACACCAAGACCGAAGATGCCGGCACCCAGGAACCCGCCCAGGACAGCACCCCGGCTCCCGCCGCCACCGGCAGCGAGCTGATTTTCACCACCGGCGGCTCCTCCGGCACTTACTATGCGTTTGGCTCCGTGCTGGCCGGCCAGGTCAGCAGCTCCACCGGCAGCAAGGTCACCGCTGTTGAGGGCAAGGGCTCTCAGGGCAACATCGAGCTGATGGATATGGAGGGCGCCCAGCTGGGCTTTGTCCAGTCCGACGTCATGAGCTACGCCTATGAGGGCACCAACCTGTTTGCCGACTTCGGCCAGGTGGACTGCTTCTCCACCGTGGCCGCCCTGTACATGGAGCAGGTCCAGATCGTCACCTGCGATCCCAGCATCAAGACCGTGGCCGACCTGGCGGGCAAGAACGTCTCCATCGGCGACTCCGGCTCCGGCGTGTACTATAACGCCATCGACGTGCTGGGCGCCTACGGCCTGACCGAGAGCGACATCAACCCCACCTACCAGGGCTTCGGCGACAGCGCTGAAGCGCTGAAGGACGGCGCCATCGATGCGGCCTTCGTGGTTGCCGGCGCGCCCACCACCGCCATCACCGAGCTGGCCAGCTCCAAGGACGTCTATCTGGTGAGCCTGGACGACGAGCACATCGACGCCCTGATCGCCGCCTCCCCCTACTACAGCAAGTATGTCATCCCCGCCGATACCTACGGCCTGGACTCCGACACCACCACCGTGGCCGTCGGCGCCGTGGTCATCGCCCGTGACGATGTCAGCGAGGACGATGTGTACAACTTCGTCTCCGGCGTGTTTGACAATATCGACGCCATCACCGCCGTCCACGCCAAGGGCGCCGAGCTGAGCCTGGACTTCGCCGCCTCCGTCACCTCCGTGCCCTATCATCCCGGCGCCGCCAAGTACTTCGCCGAGCAGGGCATTGAGGTCCCCACCAAGTGAGAGGGCGTTAAGTTCCCGTTAAAGAACCCGTAAAATCCCTGATAGTTCCCTGAGAGGCTGCGGCGGGCCATGCCCGCCGCAGTCCCTTGTCGATTTTGCGGGACGGATGAGTGTTTGCCGGCGCGGCAAAAAGTCATGCGTTCCGCAGAGAAATTTGTGTTGAGGAAGTGAGGAGACCCCCATGAGTTTTTGGAAAAAAGAAGCCAAGTCCCCCGTGGACACCGCTCCGGCGGAGGACGCCGGCGTCGGTACCGCGGCCGATGTGGACGAGGTCATGAAGAAGTATGACCGGGAGTCCAACACCCGCATCTGGGAGGGTGTGCCGAAGATCCTGGTCAAGATCCTGATGATCCTGTTTTCCGTGTACAGCATCGCGGTGACGCTGTTTTTCAGCACCTGGCTGCCGGAGGTCAAGCTGACCACGTTCCTGGCCTGGGTCCTGGTCATCGGCTATCTGAATTTCCCCGCCCATAAGGGCAGCGTGAAGGTCAACCGCATGCCCTGGTATGATATCCTCATCATGGTGCTGGGCGCCGGATCCTTTTTGTACTATGCCTTCAATGCCCGGGATATCATCAAGCTGTCCCTCCGGGCGTCCAAGGAGAATTTCCTGCTGGTCATCGCCGTGATCGGCGTGCTGGCGCTGATCGAGCTGTGCCGCCGCAGCGTGGGCCTGCCCATTTTGTGCGTGGTGGGCGCGCTGCTGATCTACACCTTCAGCCAGGTCCAGTGGCGCATCGCCATCTACAACCTGTTCTATACCACCACCGGCGTGATGAACACCCCCGTCAACGTCTGCTCCAAGTACATCGTGGTGTTCATCATCTTCGGCGCCTTCCTGGAGCGGACGGGCATCGCCCAGTTCTTCATCAACCTGGCCAACGCCGTGGCAGGCTCCTCCGCGGGCGGCCCGGCCAAGGTGGCCGTCATCTCCTCCGCCCTGTGCGGCATGGTGTCCGGCTCCTCCGTGGGCAACACCGTCACCACCGGCTCCGTCACCATCCCCATGATGAAGAAGACCGGCTACAAGGGCGAGTTCGCCGGCGCGGTGGAGGCCGCCGCCTCTACCGGCGGCCAGATTATGCCGCCCATCATGGGCGCCGCCGCCTTTTTGATGGCGGAGTATCTGGGCGTCCCCTACGGCACCGTGGCCCTCACTGCCATCCTGCCCGCCGTGCTGTACTTCACCGGCATCTACATCGCCGTCCATCTGGAGGCCCGGAAGCTGGGCCTGAAGGGCATTCCCAAGGATGAGCTGCCCAAGCTCGGCGTCCTGATCCGGAAGATCTACCTGCTGGCACCCCTGGTGGTGCTGGTGGTTTTGGTCTCCATGAACCTGAAGACCATGCAGTTCTCCGCCTCCATCGCCATTCTGGTGACCATCATTGTGGGCTTCATCGGCAACCTCACCAGCGCCGTGGCCGCGGGCCGCAGGGGAGACAGTGCCCTCGGCACTCTGGGCCGCTCCCTGGTCAGCCGGGAGGGCGACGCCGAGAGCATCTCCATCTTCAAGATCTTTGACGCGCTGGAGGCCGGCGGCAAGGGCACCATTACCGTGGCCGTGGCCTGTGCCATGGCCGGCATCGTGGCGGGCTGCATCACCGTCACCGGCCTTGCCTCCAAGCTGATCACCGCCATCGTCTCCGTCTCCGCCGGCCACATGATGGTGGCCCTGGTGCTGACCATGCTGTGCTGCATCGTGCTGGGCATGGGCGTGCCCACCACCGCCAACTACTGCATCATGGCCGCCACCTGCGCGCCCATCCTGATGAACCCCGCCATCGGCGTGGAAGCCATGGCGGCCCACTTCTTCGTGTTCTACTTCGGCATCGTGGCGGACATCACGCCCCCCGTGGCCCTGGCGGCTTATGCCGGCAGCGCCATTGCCAAGGCGCCGCCCATGAAAACGGCCCTCAACGCCACCAAGCTTGCCATCGCCGCTTTCATTGTGCCCTATATCTTCGCCATGAATCCGGCTATGCTGCTGGTGAATGTCAGCAACCCCCTTCAGGTGGTGCAGATTGTGGTCAGCGCGCTGATCGGCCTGTTCGGCGTGGCGGCGGCTCTCAACGGCTTCCTGTACAAAAAGATCAACCCGCTGTTCCGCGTGGCCCTGGTGGCCGGCGGCCTGGGCATGATGATCCCCGGCACCCTGACCGACGTGGTGGGGTTGGCGGTGGTGATCGCCATCGTGCTCTATCAGCACGCCGCTGCCAAGCGCACCGCCAAGGCGTAAGAGATTCCTGGAACCGCTCCCTGCCGGGAGCGGTTCTTTTTTGAAAATTTTAGGAACCAAATCCCGGCTTGATACGTCTATATAATAAAGGCGCTTTGCGCAAAACTGTAACCGTTTTGTTGTTGTTTTACGCGGATGACTGTACTAGCATGAATGGTACAGTTCAAGTACGGATCAGTGAAGGAGAAACATCATGTCAGAAGTCATGGAAAGAGAGGACCAGGAGCAGCAGGAGACCGCGCCCACCCCGCAGGAGGCGGAGGCCCCCAAGCGGGCGTCTTTCAAAGAGAAGTGGAAGGGCATGCCGAAGAAGAAGCGGCGGCGCATCGTCCGCTGGACAGTGATCCTGCTGATCCTGCTGGCGCTGGCCGCCCTGGCCTACAAGCTGCTGGGCGGCAAAGGCGGCGAGGGGGAGTCCCAGGTCATCACCGATGTGGTGCAGTACGGCGCCATCACCTCCACCGTGGAGGGCAGCGGCCTGACCCGGGCCAAGAGCAGCGAGACCATCACCCTGACCACTGCGGGCACGGTGATGGACGTGCTGGTGTCGGAGGGCGACATCGTCACCGCCGGTACGCCGCTGTTCACCATCGACTCCCCCGCGGCGGAAACCGCCGTGCAGAAGGCCCGCAGCAATGTGGAGGGCTATGAGAAGCAGCTCTCCACGGCGGAAAAGGACATCGCGGGATTGAACCTGTCCGCAGGCTATCCCGGCAAGCTGATGGAGACCGTGACCCTGAACCCCGGCGACACCATCTCCAAGGGCCAGAAGGTGGCGGTCCTGGCGGACGACACCCGCATGCGGCTGGAGCAGTACTACAGCTACGCCTACGCCGGCGACCTGTATGCCGGGCAGACGGTGCAGGTGTCCATTCCGGCCCTGATGGCCTCCGTCCCCGGCACAGTGGAGGCGGTCCACATGGTCAGCCGCATCACGCCGGAGGGGTCCAAGCTCTTTTCGGCGGAGATCATTTTGCAGAACGAAGGCGCCCTCTCCGCAGAGATGGCGGCTTCCGCCACCGTCACCGTGGGCGGCGAGACGGTCTACCCCTATGAGCCGGGCAAGCTGGAGTACTACCGCACCGGCGACCTGTTGTCCACCGTCAGCGGCACCGTGATCTCCAGCAGTCTGGTGGACTACCTCCAGGTGTCCGCCGGGCAGGTGCTGGTGCAGATCGACGGCGAGGAGAGCGAAAGCGAGCTGTTCACCATCCAGCAGAACCTGGAGACCGCCCGGGAGGAGCTGGAAACCGCCGAGAAGAATCTGACCAACTGCAGCGCCGTGGCCCCCATCGACGGCATGGTCATCGGCCTGACCATCCAGCCTGGCGACGAGATCGCGGCCAACACCGCCATCGTCACCATCTCCGATACCTCTGTCATCACCGTCAGCGCCAATGTGGATGAGCGGAACATCAGTTACATCAAGCCCGGCATGATGGTGAATCTGGACCAGTGGGGCACCCCCAGCTTCGGCACCGTGGAGACGGTCAGCATGTCCTCCACCGTCAACAACGGCGTGGCGACATACCCCATCACCATCTCCGCCGACAACAGCGAGGGCACCATCCAGGTCAACAGCTACATCAGCTACACCCTGACCGCCAGTGAGAACGACAACTGCCTGGTGCTGCCCATCCAGTGCGTGCGCACTGTGTCCACAGAGGACGGCGAAATGGCCACGGTGGTATACGTCGGCGGCGGCCGGCCGGACAACGCCCTGGAAAATGTCATGGTGGACGAGGAGATCCCCGACGGCTTCTGGGCCGTGCCGGTGGAGATCGGTATTCAGGACAACTATAACGTGGAGATCAAGTCCGGCGTGGAGGAAGGCACCGAGGTCTTCACGCAGATCCAGTCGATGAACTACTGGGGTTGATGCTATGGCGCATTTGATAGAACTGCGGGACGTCTATAAGATCTACGGCGAGGGCCTGGAGAGCGAGGTCCGCGCCCTGGACGGGGTGTCCCTGACCATTGAAAAAGGGGAGTTCGTGGCCGTGGTGGGCCAGTCCGGCTCCGGCAAGTCCACGATGATGAACGTGCTGGGCTGTCTGGACATCCCCACCCGGGGCGACTACCTGCTGGACGGCACCGATGTCCGGGAGCTGACGGACAAGGAGCTCTCCCACATCCGCAACAAGCAGATCGGCTTCATCTTTCAGCAGTACAATCTGATCCAGAGCCTGACGGTGCTGGAGAATGTGGAGCTGCCCCTGATCTACCAGGGCATCAACGCCGACGACCGCTACGACCTGGCCATGGAGGCCCTGGAGCGGGTGGGCCTGGCGGGCCGTGTGAAGCACAAGCCCACGGAGATGTCCGGCGGCCAGCAGCAGCGGGTGGCCATCGCCCGGGCCATTGCCACCAAGCCCCCCGTCGTCATGGCCGATGAGCCCACCGGCGCCCTGGACTCCCGCACCGGCCAGGAGGTGCTGCAATTCCTGCAGCAGTTGAACAAAGAGGGCAGCACCGTCATCCTCATCACCCACGACAACGGCATTGCCGCCACCGCCCGCCGCGTCGTGCGGCTGACGGACGGCAGGATCGTGGAGGACAGGGAGCAGGAGGTGGACTGGCTTTGAATATCCGACAGGCCGTGAAAATGGCGTGGCGCTCCATCTGGGGCAAAAAGGGCCGGTCCATCCTGACGATGTTGGGCGTCATCATCGGCATCGCAGCGGTCATGACTATCGTCTCCGCCATGAACGGCTATATGGAAAAGACGATGGAGCAGTATGCCGCCATGGGCAGCAATAAAATCAGTGTCTACATCTACTCCTGGATGTGGGACGAGGACGGCAACAGCACCAGCAAGGACTACTTCCCCGATTTGTATGACTTCTGCAACAGCATCAAGGAATACGTGGACGGTGTGACGCCGGAGGCGTACTGCAATGCCACGGTAGTTTACGGCACCAAGAGCACCGCCAATATGACCGACTACTACTGGGATGACAACGGCAATATCGTCGGCGATATGCCGCCGAATCTGTACTATGCCAGCGACCAGTACAGCGCCTGCAACAACCTGACCATCGCCAGCGGCCGGGACCTGGCGATCCTGGACGTGGAGAACTACAATCAGGTCTGCGTCATGGGCGCCCAGGCGGCCAAGACCTTCTTCGGCTCCGCCGACCCGGTGGGCAAGACTGTGCAGGTCAACGGCCAGAGCTTTGACGTGGTGGGCGTCTTCGCCCCCCGTCTCACCGGCGAGAGCGCCAGCAACAGCCGCATCGACAACATCATCATCCTGCCCTACACCGCCCGGCGTCTCCTGGGAGACGAGGCCCCCACGTCCTTTACCGTAAAGGCCAAGAACCCGGAGGCCGTCCAGGAGGCCAGCGCCCGCATCGCCGGTTTTTTAAAGGGGCTGGTGGATACCAACAGCGGCGGTTATGATGTGTACCCGGAGGACCAGTGGCAGCAGTACATGACCGAGCAGATGGGCATGATCTCCCTGGTGCTGGGCGGCATCGCGGCGATCTCCCTGCTGGTGGGCGGCATCGGCATCATGAACATCATGCTGGTCACCGTCACCGAGCGGACACGGGAGATCGGCATCCGCCGGGCCATCGGCGCCCAGCGCAGCAGCATCGTGGCCCAGTTTTTGATCGAGGCGGCCATGCTCTGTGGCATCGGCGGCATCATCGGCATCGGATTGGGCGCCGTGGGCAGCTACATCGTGGGCAGGCTCATGTTCCAGATGACCATCTACCCGGCGGCGTGGATCACCGCCTGCGCGTTCTCGCTGTCGGTGGCCCTGGGCATCGTGTTCGGCATCTACCCCGCGGCCAAGGCCGCTAATCTCCAGCCTGTGGAAGCCCTGCGGGCGGAATGATGAGGAGAGGAAAACATATGAAAAAACGACTTTTGAGCCTGCTTTTGGCGGTGTGCACGGCGGCGTCGCTGCTGGCGCTGTCGGCGGGCGCGGCGGAGGTCACCCGCTTTTCCGACGTGACGGACCAGTCCACCGCCGTGGCGGTGGAGTCCCTGCGGCTGATGGGCGTGCTGGACGGCTATGATGACGGCAGCTTCCGCCCCGCCGCGGCCCTGACCCGGGCCCAGTTCTGCAAGATGGCGGTCTACGCCATGAACGGCGAGAGCGAGCTGGGCCTGTACCGCACCGTCACCGTGTTCCCGGACGTGAAGCCCTCCCACTGGGCGTCGTCCTACATCAACATGGCCGCCAAGGGCAAGACCATCATCTCCGGCTACCCCGACGGCAAATTCCACCCGGACCGCACCGTCACCGTGGGCCAGGCCGTGACGATCCTGCTGCGGCTTTTGGGCTACAAGGATGAAAACGTGGGCGGCGTGTGGCCGGACAGCTACATGGCCGTGGGCGCCACCATCGGCCTGACCGACGGCGTGGGGGCCGACGGCAGCGCCCCCCTGACCCGCGCCCAGGCGGCCCGGCTGTTTTTGAACCTGCTGCGCGCCGACATGCTGGAGGGCGGCAGCTACCTCTCCACCATCGGCACGGCCAAGGCCGACACTGTGCTGGTGTCTGCCGCCGCCACCGGGGCGGACGGCCAGAAGAACGCCATCCAGACCGATCAGGGCGAGACCTATCAGTTCGCCAGCGGCAAGACCTCCAATGGCTCCCTCAACGGCCGCAAGGGCACCCTGGTCCTGAACAAGCAGGGAAAGGCCCTGACCTTCGTGCCGGATGCCGCGGGTTCCAGCCGCACCATCACCATGTCCACCGCCACGGCCACCCAGATCGTGGACACCGCCGGCGTGAAGTACACCGTCACCAGCAAGACCTCCGCCTATTATAACGGCGAGACCACCACCTGGGGCGATGTCTACGCCTGGCTCCGCACCGGCACCTCCATGACGCTGTATCTGGACGCCGCAGGCGAGGTGACCTATGTATTCATGGGCGGCGGCGGGTCCGTCAGCGCGGCGGTGGTGGTCTATGAGGACCGCTCCAGCGCGGGCTTCGACTCCCTGACCGGCGGGACGGCCAACTACACCATCTATAAGAACGGCGCGCCGGCGGCCATGGGCGACCTGCGGAAGAACGATGTCGCCATCTACGACGCGTCCACCAACACCATCCGCGTGTGCGACACCCGGGTGACGGTTTACTATGAGAGCTGCTCCCCCAACCCCACGGAGCCCTCTGAGATCGAGGCCCTGGGCCGGACCTTCGAGGTGCTGCCCACCGCCATGGAGAGCGTGGCGAAGTTCAAGCCCGGCGACCAGATGACCCTGCTGCTGACCGAGGGCGGCCAGATCGCCGGCGCGGTGGAGGCCACCGGCAGCGCGGCCCGGAGCAACGCCGTGGGCGTCGTCCGGAACGGCACGGTGCAGATGCTCTGCGGCACCGCCCAGATCGAGATCCAGTCCGGCGACGCGGCGAAATTTGAAGGCCAGCTGGTGCGCATCTCCTCCAGCAGGCAGGGCGATGTGACGCTGTCCAGTCTCAGCGGCGGCATCTCCGGCAAGCTGGACGTCAGCGCGAAGAAGCTGGGCAGCAAGGAACTGGCGCAGAACGTGATGATCTTCCGGGACGGCGAGAGCCTGAGCCTCAGCGACCTGACCAGCAGTGAGATCCCCTCCGGCCAGATCGTCTACGCCCGCACCAACTGGGCCGGCAAGGTGGACCTGATCGTCCTCAGCGGCGCCAGGGACAGCACGGTCATCTACGGCCGGGTGTTCTGGGAGAGCGAGCGGGTCAAGGACCCGGAGACCGGCGAGGTGACGGACTATATCGAGAGCCTGGGCGTGGAATACGGCAACGGCGAAAAGGACCGGGTCGGCCCCTTCAAGATGAGCTACAGCGTCCAGACCGGCGACTTCGTGGCCGCGAAGCTGAACCGGGGCGGCACCGGCTTCTCCAGCCTGGTGAAGCTGACGGAGCTGAAAAACGTCTCCAACAACGCATGGAGCGGCCAGACCGCCGTGACCGTGGGCGGCCGGACCTACACGGTGCCTGCCGGCGTCCTGTGCTACAACCGGCAGACCAAGAGTTGGGTGAGCCTGTCCGAGGCCCACGCCTATGCCAGCCAGTCCTCTCTGTATGCGGACGGCGGCATCATCCGCGTCATCGCGGTGGGCTGACGCCAAAAACCGAACACGGCTGGGATCAGAGATGGTCCCAGCCGTTTCCTTTGCGTTTGCCGGACAAATCAGGCGTCCCCGGGGCCATTTTGCATATGGAAGGACAATTTTAAAAGATTTTCCGGCTATAGCAACGGTTATAGTTACGGTTACGGTTAT
>JAUNGH010000061.1 GCA_030524605.1 Oscillospiraceae bacterium
ATTCTCATAGCACTGCTTGGCGGTGGCCAGGGAGTGGTTGCCGTCGCCCACGGCGAACAGCAGCGGGGCCGCGCCGCCCATGCCGTACTTCTTCTCCATCTCCGCCTCGCTGCAAAGGCCTGCCAGGGCGTCTGCGGCAGCGTCCATCTGGGCGTCCGTCAGCTTCCAGCCCGTCAGGCGGCCGCCGCCCTGCTGGAGATCGAAGTCGTACAGCTTCTCCATGGCGGCGCTCCGGGCGGCCAGGGGTTCGATGACGGTCCGCTCGGGGTCGTCGATCAGCAGCATGACATGGGGCAGTTCAATGGGAGCGTCCTGCCGCACCCGGACCCGGGGCGGGATGCGGGAGAGGACCGTGCCCTCGGTGGCGCGGATCAGGGCGCCGCTGCCGGGGGTGAAGTCGTACTGGTCCAGGTCCACCATGCCGATGAGGCCGCGGCGGACCCTGCCGTCGGACTGGGTGCGCTCGATGTAGATCAGGGAGCCGGGCAGCGTCCGGAACACGCCGCCGTCCAGATACTGCTTCATGGCCCCGTTGATGCCGGCGATGTGTTCGTCCACATCGGGGTCGTTCAGTCTGGCCTCCGGCAGGATCAGACGCAGCGTGGAGGGCGCATCCCCCACGGTCTCCTCCACCGCCTGCCAGTACTCCGGCTGGGAGGTGAACTGGTCGCAGGCCACCACGGCCCACTTGGTCATGTCCGCATCCTTTGGCAGCAGGATGTCGGCGGGGTAGAAACCTAATTTCTGAAATTTTGCGTTCATGTGGCGTCTCCCTTCAACTTTTATTTCCAGATCTTCCGCGCTTGACAGATCCCGCGGCGTCACAGCGCCGCCTTGATGGCGGAGAGCAGGCCGCCGAACTCCTCATAGGCGGGCAGCTCGGGGTGGTCGGCCTTGATCTTCTCCGTGCTCTTGAACAGGAAGCCGGCCTTGCTGGCCTGGATCATCCCCAGGTCGTTGTAGCTGTCGCCGCTGGCGATGGTCTCATACCCGATGGACTGCAGGGCTTTCACCGTGGTCAGCTTGGACTGGGGGCAGCGCATGCGGAAGCCGGTGATCTCGCCGCTCTCCGCCACCTCCAGCGAGTTGCAGAAGATGGTGGGCCAGCCTAGTTTTTCCATCAGGGGCTTTGCGAACTCCTCAAAGGTGTCGCTGAGGATGATGACCTGGGTAAGGGAGCGCAGCTCGTCCAGAAATTCCCTGGCGCCGGGCAGCGGGTCGATTTTGGCGATGGTGGCCTGGATCTCCTTCAGGCCCAGGCCGTGCTCCTTCAAAATACCCAGCCGCCAGCGCATCAGCTTGTCATAGTCCGGCTCGTCCCGGGTGGTGCGCTTCAGCTCCGGGATGCCGCTGGCCTCGGAGAACGCGATCCAGATCTCCGGCACCAGAACGCCCTCCATATCCAAGCATACGATATTCATAAAAAATTCCCCCTGTTTTGGCAGTTTTTACCCGCTCCGCGCCGCGATCCTGCCGCCGCTGCCCTGAAAACCATGGGCCGCTTTTCAGCACGGAACGAAAAGGCTCTGAAACTTTCTGGCTTTATTATACAATACCCCGCCGCCGCTTTCAATCCCATTTTGACAAGACGGCCGCCGCATAGTTTTTACAAAAGCGGGCAGGCTATGGGCAAATCCCGTATACGGGCATGAATGGAGGTTTATCCATGGTAATCGACAAGATCGCGCTGGTCCTGGCCATCATCGGCGCTCTGAACTGGGGCGGCATCGGCCTGTTTGGCTTCGACACGGTGGCATTTCTGTGCGGCGGCCAGATGGCCGTTTTGTCCCGCGTCATCTACGCGCTGGTGGGATTGGCGGGCCTGTGGTGCATCACGCTGCTGTTCCGCAGGGACGAGGAGACCGGCCACTCGCCGCATATGGCGTGAGCCGCTATAAAAGAAGGGACGCCGCTGCGGCGTCCCTTCAGCCTGTTGGCAGGGCTTTTTCGACAGGCCGGACGGCGCAGCCGTCCGTTTTTTTTCATGCTCAGGTGCGGTCCGGGAATTTGGCGCAGAGCCTGTCCAGCTCGGCGATCAGGGCGGTCATGTCCTCTTTTGTCATCTCCGCCTCCACCTCGGCGGTGTCGTCGCCGTCCATGGTGTTGGGCAGGAAAAAGGACACGTCCACCCGGAACCCCTCCCCCGCCGCCCGGGCGGACAGGGTGAACCAGGGCTCCGCGAAATCGCTCTCGTAGGCGTCCCTGATGCCCGCGTTCAGGACCTTCAGGCCGGCGGTCATCTCTTTCAGCTCATAGGTCAGCAGGCAGCTGTTGGAGTCCTTGACCACGTCCCCCTCCTCGTCGGTCCAGGTGCAGCGCAGCACCAGCCAGTTGCGGTCGTCGCCGGCGGGGTCTCCGGCGTCGGCGGGGAATTCGTAGTTCACAATGTCCAGCCGCAGGCTGGCGTCCTCGTTTTCAAAAAGCATGGCGTCCTCCTCACTTGTCGGCGTGGTGTTGGGCGTAAAACGCGTCGTAATCCTTCAGCATCAGCTGCAGCAGGGCCGGGGTGTCCAGCCCGTAGGGACAGCGGCTCCTGCAGGCGTTGCAGTGGACGCAGTTTTCAATGCGGTGCATCTTCTCATACCACTCGTCCGACATGTACTTCTGGTACGGCGAGCGGCGCAGCAGGGCGGACATACGGGCGGACTGGGGAATGTCGATATCCGCGGCGCAGGGCAGGCAGTAGCCGCAGCTGCGGCAGAAGTTGCCCGCCAGCTCCCGCCGGTCCCGATCGATGACGGCCTGGAGTTCCGGCGTCAGCCCGGGGTTTCGGGCCGCCAGCTCCAGCCACTGGTCCAGCTCCCACTCGTGCTGGATGCCCCAGATGGGCACCACGCTGCCGTACCGGCTCATGAAGGCATAGCAGGCCTCGGCGTTGTTCAGCAGGCCCCCGGAGAGGCCCTTCATGGCGATAAAGCCCATGTCCGCGCTGCGGCAGGCGTCCACCAGCTCCAGGTCCTGCTCCGCCGCCAGATAGCAGAAGGGGAACTGCAGCGTCTCAAAATCGCCGGACCGGATGGCGGCGCGGGCGATATGGATCCGGTGGTTGGTGATGCCGATGTGGCGGATATAGCCCCTTTGCCGCATCTCCAGCGCGGCGGCAAAAGCGCCGTCCGGATCGGCAGGATCCGGGAGCTTCGCAGGGTTGTGGAACTGAAAGAGGTCGATATAGTCCGTCCGCAGGCGGCGGAGGCTCTGCTCGATGTGGGCCATGGCCGTCTTTTTGTCTGTGGCGGCGCTCTTGGTGGAGATCACAACGTCCCCGCGGACGCCGTAGAGGGCTTCGCCCAGCTTCTCCTCGCTGTCGGTGTAGGCGTTGGCGGTGTCGAAATAGTTGATGCCCCCGTCGAAGGCCCGGCGCACCAGCTTCACGGCGTCGGCCCTGGAGATGCGTTGGATAGGCAGGGCGCCAAAGGCTGTTTTGGAGACCAGCAGCTCCGTGCGGCCCAGTCTGATCTTTTCCATAGTGAAACCTCCCATCCCCGCCGGAGCGGCGGAAAATTTTCGGATCAGCTCTATTGTAGCACACTTTCCGCTGTTTGCAAATCCGGTCGGATGTGATAAAATAGAAAAAACAGTCAACAGATACCTTGCGGCGGAGGGAGCTTATGGACAAGGAACTGCATTTGAAGCTGACGATCCGGCTTTTTACCGACGACAACCAGCGCTGCTTCGGCCCCGGCATCGCAACGCTGCTGGAGCGGGTGCGGGAGCACCGCTCCCTGCGGGCGGCGGCGGCATCCATGGAGATGGCCTACTCCAAGGCCTGGCGCATCATCCGCACCGCCGAGGAGGTGTTCGGCTGCAAGCTGCTGGACTCCACCATCGGCGGCCACCACGGCGGCGGCGCCGTGCTGACGGCGGAGGCGGAGCGGCTGCTGGCGGCCTACCGGGCCTATCAGACGGACGTGGAGCGCTACGCCCAGGGAAAGTTTGAGGAGGCATTCGGATTTTACCGGGAGCTGGACAGGCATTTGCTGAACTGAGAGGGTACGGCCCCCGGTCCTGGCAGGACCGCAGCCCTCCATATCGTTCAAATATCGGAAGACCCGGGGGCGCTGATGGCGCTCCCGGGTCTGATTTTGCCAAAAGACGTCACTGGGGCTGGGTGGGGTCGATCTCGGTGGGGCTGGGAACGGGGTGCTCCTTGTGCTCCACCATGGCGCGGATCAGCTCCACGGTGCCGCCCAGGCCTAAGTAGCTGGAATCCAGGCAGAAGTCGTAACTCTCCACAGCGCCCCACTTCTGGGAGGAGTAGTACTCGTAATAGGACGCGCGGCGCTTGTCGGTCTTGATGATGAGCTTGCGGGCCTCCTCCGGCGTCACCTTCTGGCGCTTGGCCACCCGCTGGATGCGCACGTCCATGGGGGCGTGGATGAAGATGCTCAGGTGGTCGGGATTGTCCGCCAGGGCGTAATCCGCGCAGCGGCCGATCATGACGCAGGGCCCCTGCTCCGCGATATGGCGGATGGTGTCGAAGGTGGCCAGGTACACCTGCTGCTCCAGGGAATCCCCGGCGCCGGTGCCCGGCAGGGCAAACATGTAGGAATCCATGGCGATGGAGTACAGCAGGCTCTTGGGCCGCTCGTCGAAATTCTCGAAGATTTTCTCGCACAGGCCGCTCTTTCTGGCGGCCTCCTGCAAAAGCTCCTTATCATAGAACGGGATGCCCAGCTCCTTGGCGACCCGGATACCGACTTCCTTGCCGCCGCTGCCGAACTGCCGGCCAATGGTGATGATGGTTTTCATAGGGCTTCCTCCTCTCTTGGTAATTTTATTATACCACTTTTGAGAGAAGGCGTCAAATGAAACAGGATGCACGGACAGGCAGCCGCTTTTATTTTATAAGCACTCCAGCTCCCGGCGCAGGCTCTCCGGGTCGTATAACAGGTTCAGCGCCTCCAGCAGCCCGTTGGCGGTCAGGCGTTCCGGCAGGTCCAGCCGCTTCAGCAGCGCCCGGCGCTTTGCCGCGCTGTCCGGCCCGCCGGTCAGGCCCAGCTCGAACAGGTCCGCCTTGGTGATGGGCGCTTTCGGCGGCTCGGTCTCCTCCGTCCCGTCCAGGAATGTGGCGCCGCAGCGGCGCAGGGCCTCCAGCAGCACGTCGGGCCGCATGCCCTCCACGCCCAGCTTGCCCTCCCTGCCCGGGGCGCGCTTGCGGCGCTCCTTGCCGCGGATGTCCGGAATGTACGCCTGCTTAACCTGTTCCTTGGGCAGGGCGCCCTTCAGATAATTGCGGATGACGAATCCCGCGCCGTCGCTGTCCGTCAGGACGATGAGCCCCTGCTTTTCCGCAAGGCGGCGGAGGAAGGCCAGCTTCTCCCTGTCGTTGAACACGGAAAAGCCGCCCAGCGTGACGACCGTGGCGTCCACCACCTGGGCGAGGGTATTCTTGTCATACCGCCCCTCCACCACGATGACTTCCTTGATCTTTCTCATTTCCGCCGCGCTCCCAGCCGCACCAGCAGCAGCTTCAGCTCGCCCGCCGCGTCGATGCCCTTTTCGCTCTTCATCCGGCGGTCCAGCACCTGGCACATCTTCACCGCGTCGGCGCACCAGCCGGCGGTGGTCCGTTTGGCGGCGCTGATCAGCAGCTTTGCCGGGTAGTCGGACTTCATGTCCCACAGCTCCATGAGCCAGTACTTGTCGTGTCCGCTGTCGATGGCCATGCGCGCCGTATAGATGCGCCGCAGCTGGCTGCCCAGGGCCGCCAGGATCATGATGGGCTCCGTCTGCATTTTCAAAAGGTCCCCCAGGATGGACGCCGCCAGGTCGTAATTGCCCTGCAGGACCGCGTCGGACAGCTTGAACACCTCCGCCGAGAGCACCGGGTCCGCCACCGCGTCGATGTCCTTTTGTGTAATGGCTTTCCCCTTTGCATAGGCTCCAATCTTTGCGATCTCCGGCACCAGCCCCGTCATCAGCCCGCCGCAGGTGAAGATCAGGTACTCCGCCGTCTGGCGGTCGATCTCCTTCCCCATGGCGCGGAACCTGCGGGCGATCCAGGCCACCAGATCGCTGTTGTCCGCCGCCCGGAACTCCACCGCCGCCACATGGTCGGATACGGCCTTGTACAGCTTCTTCATGGTCTTGTTGGGCTTGTACGCCACGGTGTCGTACACAAACACCACGCAGGCGTAGGGCGGGATGTCCTCCAGAAAGGCGATCAGCTTCTCCCGCTGTTCCTCGTTCAGCTTGAAAAGGTCAAAGTCCGTCACCACGATCAGCGTCCGCTCCGCCATCATGGGCATGGCCTCCGCCATCTCCGTCAGGCTCTGGACCGTCAGGTCCTTCCCCTCCAGCTTGTGGTAGTTGAACTCCTCAAAGCCGGCGGGCACCAGCTTTTTCCGCAGCTCCCCCAGGTAGTACTCCCGGAGGTAGCTCTCCTCGCCGTAAAAGATGTAGGCGCACCCGGCCGTCCCGGCGGACAGGTCCGCCTTCAGCTTCTGAAACGTCTCGTTGCTCTTGGGTGCTTTCTTCGCGTATGCCATGTCGGTCTCCTCAATTCAAAGATAGGTGGATGATGCCCTGCGTGTCTGTGCGGCAGACGGCGCAGCCGTGCTCCGCCAGACGCCGTATCGTCTCGTCCGCCGGGTGGCCGTAGCTGTTGCTGCCCACGCTGATGACCGCCGTCTCCGGCGACAGCGCGTCCAGCAGTTCGTCGGAGGTGGAGTATTTGGAGCCGTGGTGGCCCGCCACCAGAACCTCAATGTCCGGCAGGTCGTAGGCTTCCAGCAATTCCCGCTCCGTGGCGCTGTCCATGTCGCCGGTGATGAGCAGGTCCTCCTCCCCGGCGGACGCCAGGACGGACAGCCCCCGCTCGTTGTCCCCCTTGTCGCTGACCGGCGGATACACCGTCAGGACCGCCCGGCCGAGACCCACGGTCTCCGGTTCCGCCGGGACCCGGACCTCCGTGCCCCGCGCCGCCGCCGTCTCCAGCACTTGGGCCCCCGGGCTTCCGGCCTCCGGCAGTTCCGGCACCAGCAGCGTGGAGACCGGGATATGCTCCAGCAGCTTCACCGCGCCACTGATATGGTCGCTGTCGTAATGGGTCAGAATCAGGCAGTCCAGCGTCCGGCAGCCCATGGTCCACAGCTGATGCGCCGCCGTCTCGCCGGGATCCTGCCAGTTGTTGGCGCTGCCGCAGTCCGTCAGGGCAAACTGCCCGCCGGAGGCCAGCAGCACGCTCTGGCCCTGGCCCACATCCAGCACCAGCACGTCCAGGCCGCTCCGGTACCGGGCCGCCCCCAGACACACCGTCACCGCCAGGGTGAGCGCACAGCAGCCCGCAGCCGCCAGATATTTCCGCCGCGTTTTGGGTTTCAGGAAAAACGCCGCGGCAAAGAGCAGGTACGCAAAAACCAGCCAGTATTTCAGGTATGGATTGGCCGTGTACACCGCGTGATAAGGGAGCTTCGCCAGCAAGCGGGCCACAGCCAGGATATACCGGCTCAACAGCGCCGGGAGCAGCCCCATCAGGCTCCCCAGCGGCGGGCAGAGAAAGCCCGCGAACACCGCGATCAGCCCGCTGATGAACACCACGCTGGCCGCCCACAGACACAGCAGATTGCTGATGGGCGAAACCAGCACCACGAGCCCGAAATAATAGGCCGTCAGCGGTATGGTGAACACCAGCGCGCCCATTGTGGTAGAAGATCCAGCCGCTATAAAGTGAAATACCTTGCCATGCTTCCTCTCCCCCAGCAGCGTTTTATGGAGCTTCGGCGTCAGCCAGAAGATCCCGGCCACGGCTCCGAAGGACAATTGCAGGCCGATGGACGCGGCGGCAAAGGGATTTGCCAGCAGGATCAGAAACAGGGCGGTCAGCAGCGACGTGGGCGCGTCGCTCTCCCGCCGGAACAGGGGCGCCGCCAGCAGAAGCACCAGCATCACGCAGGCCCGCACCATAGAGGGCCGCGCGCCGGCCAGCATGGCGTAGCCCACCAGCAAAACCGCAGTCACTCCCGCCAGCAGGCGCCGGCGGTGGCGGCCGATGACCGCCCGCAGAAGCAGCAGCAAAAAGCCGCAGTGCATGCCGGAGACCGCCAGGATATGGTACATCCCGCTCTCCGACAGGTCCCAGGCGGCCCCCTCGGAGAGCCCTGTGGTCTCTCCTGTCAATATGGCAGTCAGGAAACCCGCGGCGTCGCCGTCCATCATCTCATGGATCCGGCCGCGCATGGCGCGGCCAAGGCGGACGGGCCGCCAGCGGAGCGCCTCCATCGTCCCCCGTCCGAAAACCGCCTGCCCCCGGGCATAGGCCAGCAGGAACACGCCCTTGGAGGTGAAGACGGACACGCCCTCGTCCCGGATGTGTCCGGCGCTTTGCAGGGAGACCCGGTCCCGGACCGTCTGTCCGGGCTGCAGCGCCAGCAGCTCCCCGCCGCCGTAATAGACCGCCTTTCCCGGCAGGCCCTCGATCCTGACCGTGGCCCTGGCGCCATAGGCGGCGGGCTCGGCGTAGTCCAGCAGGGTCATGGTAACGGCGGCCTCCGTTCCTGCCAGCGTCTCCATGGGCCGCTGGATCTGGCGGGCATAGAGCCAGTGATAGCCCAGGGCCAGGGCCAGCGCCGCGCCGATGACCACGCCCCGTCTCCGCTGCTCCCAGGGCAGCAAAAGCGCGCCCAGGCCCAGCCCCAGACAGGCAAAGGCGGCAGGCAGCAGCCAATCATAGGGCAGGAGATACTGGGCCAGAAAGATGCCCGCGGAGAAAGCCCCGGCAAAGACGGCGAGCTTTCTCATCTGCCCCTGGGGGGCGTCGGGTCGTCGGTGCGGCCCAGGAGGTAGTCGGTGCTGACCTTGTAGTAGTCGGCCAGCTTGATGACCACCTCGACCGGGACCGCACGGATCCCTTTCTCATAGCGCCGGTATACCGTCGGATCCATCCCCAGATATGCGGCAACCACCTTCTGCTTAATATCATGATCTTCACGCAAATCATAAATTCTTCGGAAATACAACCAAATCACCCCAAAGTGAGGTTACCATTTGGTTGCTTTTATATGCAGAAAGCAAACTGTTTGGTTTGCTTTTAAGCATTGTATCACGAATATTGGAAAAGTCCAGCTTTGTTTTGCACCCACCTGTGCGGGATTTTGGGTTCCCGCCCCCGCCCGCAGGGCGGACTGCCGATCCGGCGAGAAATAACAGCCCTCCCCCCTTGACGCATGATCCAATAACGTCTATGATGAAAAAAACGGCTGTCTGCCGCAAATAAAGAGAGGAGCAATTCTATGAAGCGTTTCCTGACCATCCTGCTCACCACCTTGCTGCTGACCGCAGCCCTGTGCGTGACCGCTTCCGCTTCCGACTATGACGCAGTGGCGGAGGATTTATCCGCCATCGGCATGTTCCGGGGCACCGCCAACGGCTTCGAGCTGGACCGCGCGCCCACCCGATCCGAGGCCGCCATCATGCTGGTGCGGCTCTACGGCGCCGAGGACTCCGCCAAAACCGCCTATGAGGCCGGTGAGATCAAGCACCCCTTCACCGACGTCAGCGCCACCGCCGCCCCCTATGTCGCCTGGCTGTACACCAACGGCATCGCCAACGGAACCACCGCCGCCACCTTCGGCTCCGCCAGCAAGTGCAGCGTCCAGAACTACGCCGTCTTCCTGCTGCGGGCCCTGGGCTATAAGGACGGCACGGATTTCCAGTACGCCGACGCCCTGGCCTTCGCCCAGAGCAAGGGCTTCTATGAGCCGCTGATGTTCTCCGGCGACTTCCTGCGGGATGACCTGGCCGCCCTCACCTATCAGGCCCTGGCCGCCGACATGGCGGACGGCAAGACCTATCTGCTGGACAGCCTGATCCAGAGCGGCGCCATCGACGCCAAGGCCGCCGCGCCCATGACCGAAAAGATCACGGCTTACCGCAGTATGGAGGCCGCCATGGACGGCATGGATGAGGACGCCATGGACGTGGACATCGACATGAACATGGACATGACCATGGACGGCACAAAGGTGCCCTCCAAGACCACCGGCAGCATGCAGATGATCGTTGACGGCAAGGATATCCAGCTGGCCTGCACCATGAAGACCTCCGCCATGGGCGAGACCATGGACATCGGCATGTGGATGAAGGACGGCTGGCTGTACATGTCCATGAACGACGGCGCGGAAGCCACCTCCGTCAAGTATCCCGTGGAGGACCAGACCGCTGCGCTGGAGGGCCTGCAGATCGTGGATGTGGAGGGCATGGATGTCAGCGGCCTGGCCATGCTCGACTCCCTCACCGCTGAGAAATCCGGCGGCGACACCGTGTACACCCTTGTCATCAGCGACGGTATGGGCGGCCTGATGGACACCATCACCGGCATGCTGGGCGAGGAGACCTCCGGCATGTCCCTGGACATCGGCAAGATCACCGCCGCCTATACGGTGGGCTCCAACGGCAAGCTGAAATCCATTGCCGTGGCGTTCTCCGCTTCCATGAAGATGGATATCCCCGGTGAGGACGGCCAGACCGTTTCCACGGACGTGGCCTACGACTACGACATGACGATGAAGGTCAACGCCATGGGCAGCGGCGTGAAGATCACCTATCCCGATTTCTCCAAGTTCCAGGAGATCGATCCCAACAATCCTGGTGACAATACCGCTGTTCCTGATTCCGAAGCCAGCCAGAGGACTATTTACGTTACAAAAACTGGTAAACATTATCACTATGACAACAATTGCAATGGCGGAACCTATTATGAATCCACTCTTGAAGCAGCTCTTCGCCAAGGCTTGACCCCCTGTGAAAAGTGTGTTGCCTAACATCCCAATAAAAGGCGAGGCCATGAAAAATTTCATGGCCTCGCCTTTTTCATCATTTTCGGCAGGACATGCGCCTGCCGAAAATACTTTGACGCAAGCGCCCTGGGCGCGTTCACCAGTGGCATCGTGTCACTGGTGGCGGAGGAGGTCGAGGGGGAGCCTGCTCCCCCTTGAGTTTAGCCCGGAGGCCAGGTCATATCCCGGCCGGACAGGACGTGGAAGTGCAGATGGGGCACGCTCTGGCCCGCCTGCTCGCCGATGTTGGACACCACGCGGTAGCTCTCGATGCCCATCTCGGCAGTGACTTTGGCGATGACCTCAAAGATATGGGCCACCAGGCTGCTGTTCTCCGCGTTGATGCCGGAAACGGACGCGATGTGCTGCTTGGGGATGACCAGGAAGTGGGTCGGGGCCTGGGGGGCGATGTCGTTGAAGGCGTAGCAGACGTCGTCCTCGTAGACCTTGCTGCTGGGGATTTCTCCAGCGGTGATCTTGCAGAATAAGCAGTCGGACATGGTACAAACCTCCTTTCTGTTATCAGACAAATTGATTGTGCGTGGGATCGTAGTGATAGTCCAGCGCGGCCAGCGCGCCGGTGATCTCCGCCGCGTCGGCGTCCAGGGCGGCGCACAGGCCGTCCAGGCTGTCAAACT
>JAUNGH010000062.1 GCA_030524605.1 Oscillospiraceae bacterium
AACGAGGCCGTCCTCCGGGCCTTTGAGAAGGAGATGGGCGTGGAGGTTATCCGGCCCGATATCGCGGGACTGATGGGCGCTTACGGCGCGGCGCTGTACGGCCAGGGCAAGGCCCTGGCGGGCCAGACCAGCACCCTGCTGGACCGGGCCGCGCTGGCGGATTTCGCCCAGGAGACCCGCAGCGAGGTCTGCGGCCGCTGCGGCAACAACTGCCAGCTGACCATCAACACCTTCGCTGACGGCGGCACCTTCATCAGCGGCAACCGCTGCGACCGTCCCGTCACCGGCAAGGCGGACACCGGCGAGCGGAACCTCTATGAATATAAGCGCAAGCTGATTCTGGGCTACAAGCCCGTTCCCGGCAGGCGGGGCAAGATCGGCCTGCCCCTGTGCCTGAACTTCTGGGAGCTGCTGCCCTTCTGGCACACATTCTTTACGAAGCTGGGCTTCGCGGTGTACCACAGCCCCCTCAGCAGTCGGGATCTGTACCTGAAGGGGCAGGGCACCATCCCCAGCGACACCGCCTGCTTCCCGGCGAAGCTGGCCCACGGGCACATCCAGTTCCTCTCCAAGCTGGGGCTGGACGCCATCTTCTACCCCTGCATGACCTACAACATCGACGAGGGCCTGGGGGAGAACAACTACAACTGCCCCGTGGTGGCCTATTACCCGGAGGTCATCGCCGGTAACTGCCCGGAGATCAAGGACACGAAGTTCATCTATGACTACGTGGGCATCCACCGGCCCAAGGATTTCAACCGGAAGATGTATACCATTCTGGGCAAGTACTTCACGGGCATCTCCAAGAAAGAAATCCAGGCCGCCTCCGACGCGGCCTACGCCGAGTACGCCCACCACATGGCCCTGATCCGCAAGGAGGGCGCCCGCATCATCGACCAAGCCCGGGCGGAGGGCCGCCGCATCATCGTGCTGGCGGGACGGCCCTACCACGTGGATCCGGAGGTCAACCACGGCATCGACACCCTGATCACCCGCTTCGGTGCGGCGGTGGTGACGGAGGACTCCATCTCCAACCGGGTGGAGAAGTTCCCCACCACGGTACTGAACCAGTGGACGTACCACTCCCGCCTGTATGCGGCGGCCAAATACTGCTGTGAGCAGCCGGATATGGATCTGGTCCACCTGGTGTCCTTCGGCTGCGGCGTGGACGCCATCACCTCCGACGAGACGAGGGAGATCCTGCAGGCGGGCGGCAAGCTGTACACCCAATTGAAGATCGACGAGATCACCAACCTGGGCGCGGTGCGCATCCGTCTGCGGAGCCTGTTCGCCGCCCTGGACGAGCAGGACGAAAAACGCGCAAAGGAGGCGTGAGCGCATGGAGATGCAATACCCCATTTTCACCGAGGACATGAAGAAGACCCACACCATCCTCATCCCCAACATGGCCCCCGTGCAGTTCCGCATCCTGGCGGCGGCCATGGAGTTCAAGGGCTACAAGGTGGAGCTGCTGGGCAACTGCGGCAGCCAGGTCAGCGAGCTGGGCCTGAAATACGTCCACAATGACACCTGCTATCCCGCCCTGCTGGTCATCGGCCAGCTGCTGGACGCGCTGAACTCCGGCAAGTACGATCTGGAGCACACCGCCCTCATCATCACCCAGACCGGCGGCGGCTGCCGGGCCTCCAACTACATCTTCCTGCTGCGCAAGGCATTGGAAAAGGCGGGCTACGGCAGCATCCCCGTGCTGAGCCTGAACTTCTCCGGTCTGGAGAAGGGCAACAGCCTGCCCATGGATCTGACCTTCATCCGCATGGCCCTGGCCGCCATCTACTACGGCGACCTGCTGGTGACGCTGAAGGCCCAGACTGCGCCCTACGAGACACACCCCGGCGATGCGCTGGCCCTTCAGGAGAAGTGGCTGGACGAGATCTGCGGCTGGATCCGGCAGGGCAGGGGCTTCTCCCAGAAGGAGATGAAGGCCGCCATGCTCCGGATCGCGGCGGAGTTCGCCGCCATCCCCGTCCGCCGGGTGCCGAAGGTCAAGGTCGGCGTGGTGGGCGAGATCTATGTGAAATACTCCCCCTTGGGCAACAACGACCTGGAGGAGTTCCTGGCCACCCAGGACTGCGAGGTGAACCTGCCGGGATTGATGGGCTTTGTGCAGTACTGCGCCTACAACCCCTCCGAGACCGCCCGGCTCTACGGCGGGTCCTTCCTGGAAAAGCACGTCTCCGACCTGATCCTGGCCTATATCGGCACCATGGAGAAGGTCATCATCAAGGCTTTGCGCGACAACGGCTACCATGCGCCCCTGCCCTTCAGCGAACTGACCAAGCTGACCGAGGGCCTCATCAGCAAGGGCGACAAGATGGGCGAGGGCTGGCTCCTGACCGCCGAGATGGCGGAGCTGATCCGGGCGGGCTATGAGAACATCATCTGTGCCCAGCCCTTCGGCTGCCTGCCCAACCACATCTGCGGCAAGGGCATGATCAACAAGCTGCGGGAACTGTACCCGGAGGCCAACATCACCCCCATCGACTACGACCCCAGCGCCACACGTGTCAACCAGGAGAACCGCATCAAGCTGATGCTGGCGGTGGCCCGGGAGCGTCTGGCGGAGAGGGCCTCTCTGGCGGAGAGCGCCGCCCGGGAGAGTGGGCGGGAAGCGCCCGCTTCGGAAGCGGCGGAGCGGGAAGAAGCCGCGGTATGAGGACCCGCTGAAAAATATGCGCATGAAAAAGAGACATCCCATTTGGGATGTCTCTTTGCGTGTACAGGGTCATGGGGTGCCGGCGGAATTGCACAGCGGCGCGCCGCCGCCGTCAAGCAGAAACAGCTTCACCTGCGCGCTCTCCGTCAAAGCGGGCAGGGAGAGCGTTGTCTCCTTCGGGCCGCCCGCCGCGATGTCTGCCGCCGCGGCGCCGGTCATCCGGCCGTTTTCATAGACGGCCGCCACGAGGGTGCCCTCCGTCACGCTGCCGACGGAGGCGGTGACCGTATGCGCCTCCGGATCGACGGAGGAGACGGAGACGCTGGAGGACCGCTGGGCAAAGGCGAAGTCGCTGAAGCTGGTCACCACGAAGGAGACGAAGGTCTGGCCCTCTCTTTCGAAGATATAGGGGAACAGGATTTCCTCATAGGTCCCGTCGCTGTGGAAGTGGAGCAGCACCAGGAAAGCCGGATTGATCTGCGCGGGGACGGGCATGGTGATCTTCACGGGGACCTTCAGCTCCTGGCCCTGGGACGTTTCCGCCACATTTTCCAGCTTCATGGAGAACTGGACCGTGTTTTCGTACAGCTCGGGGATGACGGCCTCCTTCGAGGGGGCGCTGACGTTCAGCGTGGCCGCGGCGCTTCCCTCCGTGTTCAGGTTGGCGCCGATAATGGAGATGTTCTCAGCGGTGAGGCCCTCCGGCGCGTCGTCGCTGACGGAGACCCCGGCGGGGCCGCCCACCAGGTCTTCCAGGGCTGCAATTCTGGAGACGGTGGCGGTGCCGTCCTGATCCGCCGCCATGGAGGCGTCCAGCTCCTCCGTGTCCGTCTGGGCCCAAAGGTCTTCTTTCAGATACGCTTTGTCTTCCTCGGGCAGCTCGCCGCCGTTGTAATTATAAATGTTCAAAAGCTCATCCAGCGTGCCGTCCACGGCGGAGGAGACCTCCGTCAGGTTATAGACCGGACTCGGCTCGGACCAGGGGCTGTTGCAGACCTTGGTGATGTCGCTGCTGACGGCACGGACACGGAAGGTATACTGGCCCGGGCCGAACTCCTGGATGCAGTAGTTCTCCAGATAGTCGGAAGGATCTTCAAAATTGGGATTATAATGAAACCAGGCGCTGCCGCCGACATCTATCGCTTTCCCGGTCTCCGGGTCGTTCCAGTAATATTCCACCATATAGCCGCCGAGATCTGTCGTATCCTCCGGCAGATCCCAGTGGCTCTCCCGGCCGTTCCAGCGCAGGTTCGTTGGAGCCTCCAGACTGGCGTCCGGCTTTACGTAGGTCCATTCAGGGGAGACGGCCACGTCGCTGTCGCTGTACTGGGTGCCGTCTCCCAACGCCTGCACGGTGAAATAATAGGTGCCGCTT
The DNA here is from genome assembly GCA_030524605.1 of Oscillospiraceae bacterium. GTDB lineage: Bacteria > Bacillota > Clostridia > Oscillospirales > Oscillospiraceae > Oscillibacter. The sequence continues at coordinate 4,050 of JAUNGH010000062.1, forward strand.
TCCATATTGCAGTCCGCAGGGGCGTTTGCGTTTTCATGCCAATAGCCTTCAATAAAGCCGGTTCCGGAAAAATATAACGACGTATCATTAGCGCTATAGCTGTGACGAATATTGCTGACCGGCTCGTCAACGCCCTTGCGGTAGATGATAATGCGATACTTGTTTTGGGAGGGATCGACGCGTCTCCAGCTGGTGAAGCCGGGGATCTCCCGGTAACTTTCAGCTCCGTAGTCATAATCCCGCCCCCAGGTCAGCTCCGCCGGCGTTCCCAGCTGGATCAGCCCGCCGTCCGCCCCGTCCGTCTCCGCGGCGGAGACCGCCGTGGGCAGCAGGCACAGCAGGAGCAGCATCAAAAGGGTGAGCATTGAAATCCGTTTCGCCATGACTTATCACGCTCCTAATTCTGTAAATTCCACTCCTGATTATATAAAGCGGCGGGGGTCTTGTCAAGAAATGGGATCCTCCCGCAGAGTTTTCAGAAATTTTGTTGACGGCATCGCCGCGAAAGCGCTATAATAACATGATTTACTATGTGGATGTCAAAACGGAGGACGGGCTATGTGGATCGCGGACAAATGGCAGGACTATGAACTTCTGGACTGCGGCGGGGGAGAGAAGCTGGAGCGCTGGGACAGGCAGTTTCTCGTGCGGCCGGACCCTCAGGCCATCTGGGAGACGCCCCGGAGAAATCCCGCCTGGAAGCGGGCAAACGCCCGGTATCTCCGCAGCCAGACCGGCGGCGGCCACTGGGAGAAAAAGGCCCTGCCGGAGAGCTGGAGGGTCCGTTACGGCGAGCTGACCTTCCAGGTGAAGCCCATGAACTTCAAGCACACGGGCCTGTTCCCCGAGCAGGCGGTGAACTGGGATTTCGTCATGGACAAGATCCGCTCCGCCGGGCGGCCCATCCGGGTCCTGAACCTGTTTGCCTATACAGGCGGCGCCACGGTGGCCTGCGCCAAGGCGGGGGCCAGCGTGTGCCATGTGGACGCGGCCAAGGGCATGGTGGCCTGGGCGAAGGAGAACGCCAGGCTCTCCGGCCTGGAGAACGCCCCCATCCGCTGGATCGTGGACGACTGCGCCAAGTTCGTGGAGCGGGAGATCCGGCGGGGCAAGACCTACGACGCCATCATCATGGACCCGCCCAGCTACGGCCGGGGCCCCGGCGGCGAGGTGTGGAAGCTGGAGGACAACCTCTATGACTTCGTGAAGCTGTGCGCCGGGGTGCTGTCGGATAAGCCGCTGTTCGTGCTCATCAACTCCTATACCACCGGCCTTGCCCCCTCGGTGCTGGGCTATCTCCTGCACCTGCTGGTGGGGGAGAAATACGGCGGCAAGTGCACCTGGGACGAGCTGGGCCTGCCCGTCACGGAGACGGGGCTGGCCCTGCCCTGCGGGGCCACCGGGCGCTGGTTTTCGGAGTGACGGGACGGGAGGGCGTCCCATGGTGCGTTATGTTTGGATGACCTGGCGCTATCTGATGAATATGCTGCCCGGCGTCCTGGCGGCGCTGGCGCTGTATGGCTGCCTGTATCCCTGGCGGCGCCGGCGGCTGGAGGCTGCCGGCCTGGCCAGCTCCCGGCTGCGGGAAGTTGCATTGGCGCTGTTCTGGATGTTCTGCGGCGGCATGGCGATGCTGACGCTGACGCCCTGGGGATTCAACCTGATCCAGGTGCTGCGCTGCGGCTGGCGTGAGCCGTTTTTTCAGCTGGGGGATGCCAACCTTATCCCTTTTCAGACCTTTCGTCTGAGCGGAGTTTTGCTGTATACGCTGCTGGGCAACATCATCATGTTCCTGCCCTTCGGCTTTTTCCCGGCCCTGCTGTGGCGGAAGCACACCTGGAAGCGCTCCCTTGTCACGGGCCTGTGCGTCACGGGCTTTATCGAGTGCTGGCAGCTTTTGGTGGGCCGGGCCTTTGATATCGACGATCTGATGCTGAACACCTTCGGGACCCTCTGCGGCTTTTGGCTGTGGCTGCTGTTCAGGCGCGCCGCACCGGCCTTTGCGGGGGGCTTTCAGGTGAAAGAGAAATCTGTTACATGAAGTGAGAAATGTTATGTCAACCATGATCGAAACCAAGGAACTCCGCTTTACCTACCCGGCGGACGAGGGCGGGCAGCCGGTTTACGCCCTGCGGGGCGTGGATCTCGAAATTGAGAAGGGCAGCTTCGTGGTGGTGCTGGGGCACAACGGCTCCGGCAAGTCCACCCTGGCCAAGACCTTCAACGCGGTGCTGCTGCCCGCCGGCGGCAAGGTGTATGTGGAGGGGATGGACACCCTGGACGAAAGCCTGCTGCTGGCCATCCGCCAGCGGGTGGGCATGGTGTTCCAGAACCCGGACAACCAGATCGTCGCCAACGTGGTGGAGGAGGACGTGGCCTTCGCCCCGGAGAACCTGGGCGTGCCCACGGAGGAGATCCGCAGAAAGGTGGACGGCGCCCTGGCGGCGGTGGGCATGAGCGAGTTCGTGACCCACGCGCCCCATCTGCTCTCCGGCGGCCAGAAGCAGCGCATCGCCATCGCGGGCGTCATCGCCATGGAGCCGGACTGCATTGTGCTGGACGAGGCCACCGCCATGCTGGACCCCATCGGGCGGCAGGAGGTGCTGTCCACCGTCCACCGTCTGAACCGGGAGAAGGGCATCACCGTGGTGCTCATCACCCATCACATGAACGAGGCGGAGGAGGCTGACCGCGTCATCGTCATGGACGACGGCAAGGTGGTTATGGACGGCCCCCCCAGGGAGGTTTTCACCCGGGTGGACGACCTGCGGGCCATCGGCCTGACCACGCCGGACACCGTGGACCTGCTGGACCGCCTGCGGAAGGACGGCTGGGACGTCCCACTGGACGCGCTGACGGTTGACGAGTGCGCCGCTGCCATTGCGAAAGCCGTGGCGGGAAACTGACGGAAGGACAGAGACGATTTGGAACCGATTTTACAGATCAAAAACCTGACCCATACCTACGGGATCGGGACACCCTTCCAGCGCAGCGCGGTGGAGGACATGAGCTTTGACGTGCGCGAGGGGGAGTTTTTGGGCATCATCGGCCACACCGGGTCGGGGAAGTCCACCCTCATCCAGCATTTGAACGGCCTTTTGAAGCCCACCGGCGGCCAGGTGCTGCTGGCGGGGAAGGACATCTGGGCCGAGCCGAAGAAGATCCGGGACGTGCGTTTCCGGGTGGGGCTGGTGTTCCAGTACCCGGAGTACCAGCTGTTTGAGGAGACGGTCTACAAGGACATCGCCTTCGGCCCCACCAATCAGGGCAAGACCGGGGACGAGCTGGATCGCTGCGTCCGGGAGGCCGCCCGCCTGGTGGGCATCCGGGACGACCAGATGGAGAAGTCCCCCTTCGAGCTGTCCGGCGGCCAGAAGCGCCGGGTGGCCCTGGCGGGCGTGCTGGCCATGGAGCCGGAGGTGCTGATCCTGGACGAGCCCACGGCGGGCCTGGATCCCGCCGGACGGGAGAATCTGATGGCGAATATCCGGGACTTCCACCGGAACCGCCGCACCACCGTGATCCTGGTCAGCCACAGCATGGACGAGATCGCCCAGAATGTGGACCGCATCCTGGTGCTGAAGGGCGCCCACATCCTGATGAGCGGCGCCCCGGCGGAGGTCTTTGCCCGGGCGGACGAGCTGATCACCGCCGGACTGGATGTGCCTCAGGTGACCCGCATCGCCATGGCGCTGAAGGCCCGGGGCGTGGACATCGACCCCGCGGTCTACACGGTGGCGGAGCTGGAGCGGCAGCTGCTGGCCCTGCGGAAAGGCGGTGCGGCATGCTGAAGGATATCACCCTGGGCCAGTATTTCCCCGGCACCACCCTGGCCCACAAGCTGGATCCCCGGACGAAGATTCTGCTGGTGGTCCTGTATATCATCGCCCTGTTCTGCGCCAAGGGCCTTTTGACCTATGCCATCATGGCCCTGTGCCTGGCGGTGTGTGTGCGCATCTCCAAGGTGGGCCTGAAGGCCCTGGTGCGGGGTTTGAAGCCGGTGCTGTTCATCATCCTCTTCACCGGCATCCTGAACCTGTTTTTCACCCCCGGCGACCGCTATATCCTGGAGTGGGGCTTCCTGCGGATCTCCGACACCGGCCTGCGCAACGCCGTGTTCATGGTGGTGCGCATCATGCTGCTGATCATGGGCACCTTCCTGATGACCTACACCACCAGCCCCATCAGCCTGACGGACGGCCTGGAGCGGCTGCTGAACGGCCTGAAGCGCTTCCGTGTGCCGGTGCATGAGCTGGCGATGATGATGTCCATCGCCCTGCGGTTCATCCCCACCCTCATTGAGGAGACGGACAAGATCATGTCCGCCCAGAAGGCCCGGGGCGCGGACTTTGAGAGCGGGAACATCGTCCAGAAGGCCAAGGCCCTGATCCCCATCCTGGTGCCGCTGTTCATCAGCGCCTTCCGCCGGGCGGACGAGCTGGCCACGGCCATGGAGTGCCGCTGCTACCACGGCGGCGAGGGCAGGACCAAGCTCCATGTGCTGCAATACCAGCACCGGGACTGGGTGGCGCTGGGCGCGGGCACCGTCATCACTGCCGGCGTCATCGTACTGGGGCGGTTCGGGCTTTGAGAATAAGGAATTTTTGGATATGACCAAAAGAAGGGGTTCTTTGATTTTACTGGGAGTGCTGGTTTTTCTGCTGCTGGCGGCGGCCTTTGACGTGCGGCTGCGGGTGGCCGCCTATGAGATCGCCTCGGACAAGGTGACGGCCCCGGTGCGGCTGGCGGTGGTCTCGGATCTCCACAGCTGCGCCTACGGCGGGGGCCAGCGGACGCTGCTGGACGCGGCAGCTGCCCAGGCGCCGGACGCGGTGCTGATGACGGGCGACATCGTGGACGACGAGATGCCCGAGGAGAACGCCTGGACAGCCCTTGCCGGACTGGCGGAATCGTATCCCTGCTTCTATGTCACCGGAAACCACGAGTGGTGGATCGCGGACACGGAGCGGGTCCTCCGGCGGATGGAGGACCTGGGCGTGACCGTTTTACAGGGGGAGTGTGCGCCGCTGGAGGTCAACGGGCAGACCGTCGCCGTCTGCGGCATCGACGACCCGGACTCCGGGAATAGCGATACGCAGCTGGCAGCGGTTGGAGAAACTGTAACGGCGGATTCCTTTACAGTGCTTTTGGCCCATAGGCCGGAACGGATCGCCGGCTATCTGGCCTATCCCTTTGACCTGGTGCTGTCCGGCCACGCCCACGGCGGTCAGTGGCGGATACCCGGCATTTTAAACGGCCTGTACGCGCCACATCAGGGGTTGTTTCCCGCCTATGCCGGCGGCCGGTACGACTTTGACGGCGCGGCATTCATCGTCAGCCGGGGGCTTGCCCGGGAGAGCACCAAGGTGCCCCGCATCTTCAACCGCCCGGAGCTGGTGATCGTGGACATTGTGCCCGCATGAGCGGCGGAAAAGAGAGGAGATATCCGGCATGAAAAAGAACTGGATGCAGGTTGGATCCCTGGCGCTGAGCGCCGTTCTGCTGGTCGCCGTTATGGCGCAGTGGGCTGTCATCGGCGGCCTGCGGGAGGAGCTGGCAGACAGCCGTCAGGCGCTGGACGCGCTGGCGGAGCGCCTGGACGGGACGGAAGCCGCCCTGGGGACGGTGCAGGCCGCTCAGAGCAGGCCGCAGCCCTCCGTCCGGTTTGCAAACGCGTCGGTGAATGTGGAAGACCGCATGCTGACGGTGGATATGATTGCGGAGCTTCCGGATGAGGAGGAATCCTGCCCAGGGATCGGCTTCTGCAAGGTGGGAGAGCCATACCGTCTGGCATGGAAAGTGGACTGTCTCAGCCGGGCTGAAGACGGGACCTATGCCATGACGGCGGCATTCCCCCTGGACCTGGAGATGGGGCTGGAGCTGCGGCTGGAGGACGACACGGTGCTGTTCAGCAGCGACTCCGTGGCGGAACTGCTGCCGCTGCGGTTTGGCTATGGCGGCACGTCCTGGCACTTCAACAGTCAGTCGGAGCTGTTTTACCAGTGCGACTGGGGCGTTGGCCTGATGGACACGGCGGGAGACGAGGCGCAGGCGTCGGACGGCGAATTCCGGGTCTACCGGAACGGGACGCTGGTATTCACCGGGCGGCAGATGCCGGACAACAGCCGTGTGGAAGTGGACGGGGAGATTTTGGACAGTGTCGGCCTGGACTGCGCCCAGGGGGACTGCATGCGGCTGTGCTACGCCTGCACAGATGCGTTTGGCCTGCGGTATGAGTTCCCGATTTTTGAAAAGCGCGCCATGAAATGGGATCACACGGAGGACGTCCCGCTGTCCCGCCGCCCCACCGTGGCCTGGCCCGAATAAGGAGTTTTACCGGCTATGCGCAACATCGCCTTGAAACTGATGTACAACGGCACCGCCTACCACGGCTGGCAGGTGCAGAAAAACGCCGTCTCCGTCTGCGAGACGCTGCAAAACGCCCTGGCGAAGATCACCGGGGCCCCGGTGCATCTCACCGGCTGCGGGCGAACGGACGCAGGCGTCCACGCGGAGCACTACATCGCCAACTTCCGCACCGAGAGCCGCATCCCCATCGACCGCCTGCCCTTCGCCGTCAACACCCACACGCCGGAGGACATCGCGGTGAAGGAGGCATTCGAGGTGGCGGAGGATTTCAACGCCATCGGCTCCTGCATCAAAAAGGAGTACACCTACCGCATCTACAACTCCCGGTTCAAGAACCCTTTTTATGTCAACCGAGCGTATTTTTATCCCAAGCGTCTGGACGAGGGGTTTCTGAATCAGGCGGCCCACCAGTTCGTGGGCACCCATGACTTTCGGGCGGTGCGCAGCGTGGGCACGGAGACCAGGTCCACCGTCCGCACCATCTACTGGTGCGACGTGTCCCGCAGCGGCGACCTGCTGGAGCTGAAGGTCTGCGCCAACGGCTTTTTGTATAACATGGTACGGGCCATCACCGGCACCGTCCTCTATGCGGCGGAGGGGAAGTTCTCCCCCGAGGATATCCCCGCCATTCTGGAGAGCGGCGACCGCACCGCCGCGGGGCCGACAGTTCCCCCCGGCGGCCTGTATCTGACGAGACTTTGGTATGAGGATGAGCGACTGAATGGCTGATACGACGAGAGACATCTGGAATGACGACGACGGCGAGGA
>JAUNGH010000063.1 GCA_030524605.1 Oscillospiraceae bacterium
TCCGCGTAATTCATAATGCTGACCGCCACCGGCACAAAGAAAAAGCCCAGGTTGCTCAGTAGAAAATCCGCCTTTTCCCGGATATGTTCCACCTTCACCACCCGCAGAATCAGCAAGAGCAGGAGCAGCAGCAGGCTGATGACGCTGGCGGGAAAGGGGAAGGGAAGCACAGCCTCGACACACTGGCTGATCCAGTACAGGCCGAACACAATGCCGATCTGAAGCAAAATTTTCAAAAAACCGCCTTCTTTTTTGTATTTGGTCTCTATTGTAAGGATATCCCGGCCGGAAGTCAAACCAAACCGGCGGGATCTTCTCCATCTTCCCCGGTTTGGGGAAGGATACGGCAGGACGCCGCCCATTCCGGGCGGCGTTTCGGCAGGCGCTCAGGGCTTCACAGGGGCAGCGCCCGCACCAGCTCCTCCCGGAAATCCGGGTGGGCAATGGCAATGAGGGCCCTGGCCCGCTCCAGGACGCTTTTGTACCGCAGGTCCGCCACGCCGTATTCCGTGACCACATACTGCACACAGGTGCGCGGGGTGGTGACGATGCTCCCCGGCGCCAGCTGCGGCACGATCTTGGAGTGCAGCGCTCCGCTCCTGTCCCGATAGGCGGAGCGCAGGGCGATGATGCTCTTGCCGCCCCTGGACCACTGGGCGCCCAGCACCCACTCCAGCTGGCCGCCGGTGCCGGAATACTGCCGGGGGCCGACGGATTCGGCATTCACCTGGCCGGTGAGGTCGATCTCCATGGCGTTGTTGATAGAGACCACGTTGTCGTTCCGGGCGATGTTCCGGGGATCGTTCACCCAGTCGATCTCCTTGAAGCAGAAGGCCGGATTATCCCTGGCAAAGTCCCACAGCCGCCGGTCGCCGACGAAGTACGCCCCCACCGACCGCCCCGGACAGGTCTGCTTGCGGCTGTTGTTGATGACGCCCCGCTCCATCAGTTCCACCACGCAGTTGCTGAGGACCTCCGACTGGATGCCCAGGTCCCGCTTGCCCGCGTAGGCCAGGCACTCCCCCACGGCGTTGGCAAGGCCCCCCAGTCCGAACTGGACGCAGGCGCCGTCGGGCACCAGGTCCGCGATGTAGCCCGCGATGGTCCGGTCCGTCTCGTCGGCGGGGACCGGGGGATGCTCCGCCGGCGGGCGGCTGTTCTCCACAACGGCGTCCACCTCAGAGACGTGGACCATCATGTGGCCCTCCCCGTCGCTGGCAAAGGCGGGCAGCTGGTCGTTGATCTCCGCGATGACCACCTCCGCCTGTTCCAGCACCCGCCGGTGGACATGGGCGCCCCACAGCGAGCGGCTCATCCAGCCGTTTTCGTCCGGCGCGGAGCAGGTGATGACCGCCGCTCGGGGGCGGCGGGACGCCATCCAATCGCCGGTGGCGCTGAGGTGGGTGGGCACGAAATGGATGTTGCCATGGGCGGCCAGCAGCCGCTCTCCGGAGAAAAAGTTGGCGTTATAGTCCACCAGCTCCGTGTTTTCCGCCGCCAGCAGGGCCGTGTCCAGCGGCGCGAACAGGGTGTTCAGTTCTATGTGTCCGCCGCTCTCCCGCAGGCGGGCCGCCAGGGCGGCGTCCACTCCATAGGGCCAGTTGGCGGATGAGGTCATTGCCACGGCATCGCCGCTCCGGATCAGCGCCGCCGCCTGGGCGGCGGTCATCCGAAGGGCCTGATACTGCTGCCGCCAGTCCCCGGCCCCCGCCATCCGCCCGCGGCGGACCGGGATCATATTCTGCATGGGATCCCCTCCTTGTTGTGTGCTTTCCCGCCGGTCATACGACATCCATATTCTACCGCAGCGACCGCCCTATTGCAACCGGCTGCCGCGCTTTTTTGGGGATTCTCCGGAAACTGCGGCAGATTTCATATTTTTTTGCTTGCGCCTCAGCTTCGTCCATGGTATACTGTCACCGTTCTTGAACCTGCCGCCGGAGGTATTACCATGCAAAAACGCAGCCACACACTGCTGGCGTCCGCTCTGCTTCGTGGAGAGAACGGCTTCGACGCCAGACGCTTTGAACTCGCCTTTCTGTTCGGCTCCTTCCAGCCGGACTGCAACCCCCTGAGCTATCTGAAGGGTTCCCTGCGGGCCTATAAGTTCCGGGGACATAACTATACCAACTCCCAGCGCTACATCAACGCCCACATCGAAAAGCTCCAGCGGCGCTCCCGCTGGACCATGTGGCAGTATTACACCCTGGGCAAGCTGACTCATTACCTGGCGGACGCCTTCACTTACCCCCACAACGAGGACTTCCCGGACGGTATGCTGGACCACCACCGCTACGAAACCGAGCTGCGGCTGTACCTGGCGGCCTATCTGGCCCATCGGGCACTGCGGCGCAGGGCCGCCTGCCGGGACCTGGCCGCCGCCATTGCGGAGCTGCACCGCCAGTACATGTCCGACCCCTCCGATCTGCGGCGGGATGCCTGGTACATCCTGCAGGCCACGGAGCTTTTGATGGCCGGCTGCCTGCCCGCCGCCGCTTGATTTGTGCAAATTGACGTTTATTTATAAATCATCCCGCTTTTATTTGTCGAAGCTCACAGTTTTCATTTGTTGTGTAACGTGCTAAGCTTTAATTATCTAAAGAATGCGAAAGGGACCCGACAATGACCAACCTCTCCCGTGCTGCTGAATACCGTTACTTTAGCTTTACCTATTTTTATGGTAAGGCTTATTTCGGTTTGGCTGAAAGCACTCGGGTATGACGTCGGTTTTGTCAGAAACCGCCAGTACATGATGACCCGCAGCCGGACCGGCTGCGGGTCTTTTTTGTGCCGTCTGCAACATTAGAGGAGGAGCATATTATGATCGTCATTCTGAAACACAATCCCAACCGCGACCAGCTGGAAAGCCTGATCTCCTGGCTCCAGGAGAAGGGCATCATCATCCACACCAGCGTCGGCGAGGCCCACACCATCCTGGGTCTGGTGGGCGACACGTCCAAGCTGGACATCGACCTGATCGCCGCCCTGGACATCGTGGACGACGTGAAGCGCGTCCAGGAGCCCTACAAAAATGCCAACCGCAAGTTCCACCCCGAGGACACTGTGATCCAGGTGGGAAACACCCAGATCGGCGGCGGCACCCTGACCATCATGGCAGGCCCCTGCTCCGTGGAGAGTGAGGATCAGGTGGTGGCCATTGCCAAGGCTGTCAAGGCCAGCGGCGCCACCATGCTGCGCGGCGGCGCGTTCAAGCCCCGCACCTCTCCCTACTCCTTCCAGGGCCTGGGCCCCGTGGGCCTGGAGTATCTGAAGGCCGCCCGGGCGGAGACCGGCCTGCCCATCGTCACCGAGCTGATGGACCTGAGCCAGCTGCCCCTGTTCAAGGATGTGGACGTCATCCAGATCGGCGCCCGGAACATGCAGAACTTCGACCTTTTGAAGGCCGTGGGCCATCAGGACAAGCCCGTCATGATCAAGCGGGGCATGTCCGCCACCTATGAGGAGTGGCTGATGAGCGCCGAGTACGTCATGGCCGGCGGCAACGAGAACGTCATCCTCTGCGAGCGGGGCATCCGCACCTTTGAGAGCTACACCCGCAACACCCTGGACCTGGCGGCCATCCCCGTCCTGCGGAAGCTGACCCACCTGCCCATCATCATCGACCCCAGCCACGCCACCGGCAAGAGCTGGCTGGTAGAGCCCCTGGCCATGGGCGCCGTGGCCACCGGCGCCGACGGATTGCAGATCGAGGTCCACAACGACCCCGCCCACGCCCTGTGCGACGGCCCCCAGTCCCTGAAGCCCGAGGTGTTCGATCCCCTGGCCAAAAAGCTTTTGAAGCTCCACGAGATGCTGAAGACGCTGGAGGGCTGATCGTATGAATGTTGGCATCGTTGGACTGGGGCTCATCGGCGGCTCCATGGCAAAAAGCACCAAGGCCCGCACCGCCCACACCGTGTGGGGCGCCGATCTGGACGGCGAGACCATGTCCCTGGCCCGGATGTGCGGCGCCATCGACGCCCCGCTGACGGACGAGAACCTGCCTCAATGCGACCTGATCCTGATCGCCATCCGTCCCGGCGCCGCCATCGAGTGGGTCCGCCGCCATGCGGACCGCATCGCCAAGTCTGCCATTCTGGTGGACCTGTGCGGCGTGAAGCGGGTGGTGGTGGAAGGCATCGCCCCCATCGCCGAGCAGCATGGCTTCGCCTATATCGGCGGCCACCCCATGGCCGGCAAGGAGCGGGGCGGCTTCACCTCCGCTACCGACAGCCTGTACGTGGGCGCCTCCATGATCCTGACGCCGGACCGGCGGACGGACATGCAGCTTCTGGAGACTCTGAAAGCCTTCTTTCTGGACCTGGGCTTCGCGGGCCTCACCTTCTCCGACCCGGAGGAGCATGACCGCATCATCGCCTTCACCTCCCAGCTGGCCCATATCACCTCCAGCGCCTACGTCAAGTCCCCCGAGGCCCAGCGCCGCCGGGGCTTCTCCGCAGGCAGCTTTCAGGACATGACCCGCGTGGCCCGGCTGGACGAGGACATGTGGACGGAGCTGTTTCTGGATGACGCCGACTACTTGACGAAGGAGCTGGGCGTCCTGATCCAGAACCTGAACGCCTATCTGGACGCCCTGCAGGCAAAGGACGCCGAAAAACTCCGGGCCCTTCTGAAAGAGGGCCGAGAGATGAAAGCCACCGCCGGCGGTAACTGATCCCCTGCCTTTCACCTGGCCGTGACCCCCTGCACGTCAAGCAGGTGTTCCAGTCTTTTGCCCGCAAACAGCTGGCCCGCGAGAGACGCACGACAGGCCACGGCAAGAAAACCCCAGGGTTTTCGGCTTTTTGCATACGGCAGGGCAAGGCGCCCCGCCCTACGGAAAGCGTTGCGTGAGGGATATCTCTTATCCTTTATCTCTTATCTTTTATCTTCACTCTTCACTCTCCAATCTTCACTCTCTATAAAGGAGCTTCTATGTCTGACTCCATCCAAACCATCCCTGTGAACACCTTCCCTCCTTACGCCGTCTCCATCGGCCCCGGCCTGCTGTCTGCCTGCGGCCCGCAGCTGCGGGAAATCGTGGGCCCCTGCCACATGGCGGTGGTCACCGACAGCACCGTGGCCCCCCTGTACCTGGACACCGTGGCCCGGAGCCTGCGGGACGCCGGCTTCGCCGTCAGCTCCTATGTGTTCCCCGCCGGAGAGGGCAGCAAGAATTTTGAGACCCTCTCCGCCATTCTGGAATTCCTGGCGGAGGAGCGGCTGACCCGAACGGACTGTGTGGCCGCCCTGGGTGGCGGCGTCACCGGGGACATGGCGGGCTTTGCCGCCGCCGTGTATCTCCGGGGCATCCGCTGCGTGCAGCTGCCCACCACTCTGCTGTCGGCGGTGGATTCCTCCGTGGGCGGCAAAACCGCCATCGACCTGAAGGCCGGGAAAAATCTGGCCGGGGCCTTTCTCCAGCCCGCTGCCGTCCTGTGCGACACCGGGTGCCTGTCCACCCTGCCCGCCGCCGTCTTTGCCGACGGCGCCGCCGAGGCCATCAAGACCGGCGTCCTCTGCGACGAAAGCCTGTTCTCCCTGTTTGAGGACGGCACCCTCACCGCCGCCCCCGGGGAGGTCATCGCCCGGTGCGTGGCCTACAAGGCCGGCGTTGTGGAGCGGGACGAGAAGGAGCAGGGCGAGCGCCGCCTGCTGAACCTGGGCCATACCGTGGGCCACGCCATTGAAAAGTGCAGCGGCTACGCCATCCCCCACGGCCACGCCGTGGCAGCGGGCCTTGCCGTCATCGCCCGCTCCGCCGAGGCCCTGGGGTGGACGGAGGAACCCATTGCCGCCCGCGTCGCCGCCTGCCTTGCCAAAAACGGACTGCCCACCGGAACGGCATACGGCGCAGCGGAGCTGGCCCACGCCGCCTCCGCCGACAAAAAGCGGGCCGGGGCGGACATCACCCTGGTCATTCCGAAAAAAATCGGCGTCTGCGCCCTGAAAAAAATGCCGGTGGCAGAACTGCTGCCCGTCATCGCCGCAGGGCTGGAGGGCTGATATGGATATTCGAATCGACCCCCGGCCCCTGGCCGGGTCCGTGACCCCGCCCCCCAGCAAATCCATGGCCCACCGGCTGATCATTGCCGCCGCCCTGGGCAGCGGGGCCAGCACCGTCCGGAACGTCGCCTTCTCTCAGGATATCCAGGCCACCCTCCGCTGCATGGAGACCCTGGGCGCCCGCTGGGAACGGCCGGAGGAGGACGTCCTCCGCGTCACCGGCGTCGGCGGGGCAAACCGCGCCTTTGCGGCGCTTCCCTATTTCGACTGCGGGGAATCCGGCTCCACCCTGCGCTTCCTCATACCCATCGCCCTGGCAGTGGCGGGAGGCGGCGTGTTCACCGGCCGCGGACGGCTGATGGAGCGGCCCCAGCAGCCCTACTTTGACCTCTTTGACGAAAAGGGTATTTTCCATGAGCAGAAGGACGGCGTCCTGACGGTTCGGGGCCGCCTGACGCCCGGGGAGTACCGCCTTCCCGGCAACGTGTCCAGCCAGTTCTTCACCGGGCTGCTGTTCGCCCTGCCGCTGCTGGACGGCCCCTCCACGGTGTCCAGCACCACGGCGCTGGAATCCGCCGGCTACATCGCCATGACTCTGGAGGCCATGGAGACCGCCGGCGTCTCCGCCGCGGCCGAGGGCGCCTCCTTTGCGGTCTCCCCTGCCGCCTACCGGCCCTTTGACGGCGCCGTGGAGGCGGACTGGTCCCAGGCGGGCTTCTGGTACGCCGCCATGTCCCTGGGCAATCCGGTGGATGTGACGGGACTGGAGCAGAATTCTGCTCAGGGTGACCGGGTGATCGGGGACCATTTTGTCCGGCTGGCACGGTCCGGCCACGCGGAGATCGACGTGTCCGGATGTCCCGACCTGCTGCCGCCCCTGGCGGTGATGGCCGCCATTCGGGAGGGCACGACCCGCTTCGTCAACGCCGCCCGCCTGCGGATCAAGGAGAGCGACCGCCTGACTACGGTCCGCCGGATGCTGTCCGCTCTGGGCGGACAGGCGGAGGAGGGGCCGGACAGCCTCACCGTCCACGGCGTCCCCGCCTTTTCCGGGGGCACGGTGGACGGTGCCAACGACCACCGCATCGTCATGGCGGCAGCTATCGCCGCCACCCGCTCCACCGCTCCGGTGACCATTCTGGGCGCTCAGGCAGTGAACAAATCCTATCCCAGCTTCTGGGACGACTACAAACGGTTGGGAGGTACCATCCATGTCCTCTGAATTCGGCCATTTGCTGAAGGTCTCTGTCTTCGGCCAGTCCCACGGCAGGGCCATCGGTGTGAACATCGACGGCCTGCCCGCCGGCGAGACCATTGATCTCGACGAGCTGAACGCTTTCCTGGACCGCCGGAAAACCGGCAAAAACGCCCTCTCCACCGCCCGAAAGGAATCGGACATTCCCGTTTTCCTCTCGGGTCTGGAAAACGGCGTCACCTGCGGCTTCCCCCTGTGCGCCGTCATTGAAAACAGCGACCAGCATTCCTCGGACTACAGCGAGCTTCTGGACAAGCCCCGTCCCTCCCACGCGGACTACACCGCCCGGGTCAAATGGGGCGGCCACGCGGACATGCGGGGCGGCGGCCACTTCTCCGGCCGCCTGACGGCTCCCCTGTGCGTCGCAGGCGGCATCGCCAAGCAGATTTTGGCCCGCCGGGGCGTCTATGTGGGGGCCCACCTGGCCGCCGTGGGGACGGAGGACGACGCGCCCTTTCCCCTGCGCCCCACAAAGGAGTTGTTTGATTCCATTGCCGCCAAGCCCTTCCCGGTGCTGGACGACCGGGCGGGCGAGCGGATGCAGGCCCTGATTCTGGACGCCCGCCAGAATCTGGACTCCGTGGGCGGCATCATCGAATGCGCCGCAATCGGTCTCCCCGCCGGGCTGGGCGACCCGATGTTTGACGGGATCGAAAACCGGCTGGCGGCGGCGCTGTTCGGCATCCCCGCCGTCAAGGGCGTGGAGTTCGGGCTGGGCTTCGGCTCCTCCCGGCTCCGGGGGTCGGAGAACAACGACCCCTTCACCGTGGAGAAGGGCCAAATCGTCACCGAGACCAACCGCGCCGGCGGCATCCTGGGCGGCATCACCACCGGGATGCCCGTGACGCTGCGGGCGGCCATCAAGCCCACGCCGTCCATCAGCCGGCCCCAGCGGACCGTCAGCCTGTCGGCCGGCGAACCGGCCGGGCTGGTTGTCAAGGGGCGGCACGACCCCTGCATTGCCCACCGGGCGGTCCCGGTGGTGGAAGCCGTCACCGCGACGGTGCTGTTAGACTTACTTTTGGAGGGAAATCATGGAACTTTCTGAGATCCGCACAAAAATCGACGCTGTGGACGACCAACTGCTGCAGCTCTTTCTGGAGCGCATGGCCCTGTCCGACGAGGTGGCCGCCTACAAAAACGAGCACCACCTGCCCATTCTGAACAAGGAGCGGGAGCGCGCCATCCTGGCCAAAGTCACGGAGCAGTCCGGCGACAAGGAACGGTACGCCTACCACCTGTTCTCCACGCTGTTCGAGTTGGCCCGCTCCCGCCAGGCGGAGCTGATCTCCGCCCCCACCAAGGTGGAATCCCAGGTGAAGGCGTCTCTCGCCGCCGGCGGCGAGGTCTTCCCCCAGACGGGCCTGGTGGCCTGCCAGGGCGTGGAGGGCGCCAACTCCCAGGTGGCCTGCGACCGGCTGCTGCCCAGGGGCAACATCGTGTACGTCAAGACCTTTGAGGCCGTGGTGTCCGCCGTGGAGTCCGGCCTGTGCAAGTTCGGCGTGCTGCCCATTGAGAACAGCTCCAACGGCTCCGTCCGCGCGGTGTACAGCCTGCTTCAGGACCACAAGCTGTCCGTGGTGCGCTCCACCCGCCTGTGCATCCGCCATGAGCTGCTGGCCCTGCCCGGCGTGAAGATGGACGACATCACCGAGATCTACTCCCACGAGCAGGCCATCGGCCAGTGCGGCAAATTCCTGAACGGCCTGAACGGCGTCCGGGTGATCCCCTCCGACAACACCGCCATGGCCGCCAAAATGGTGGCCGAAAGCGGCAACCGCCACGCCGCCGCCATCTCTTCCCACCCCTGCGCCGAACTGTACGGCCTGTCGTGCATCAACGACGCCATCCAGGACAGCGACAACAACTACACCCGCTTCTTCTGCATCACCAAGAATCCCGTCATTTACGCCGGCGCCAACCGCATCAGCCTGATCATCGCCTGCAACAACCGCCCCGGCGCCCTGTATGAGATCCTGTCCAAGCTGGCGGCCCTGAACATCAACATGACCAAGCTGGAGTCCTGCCCCGTCAGCGGCCGGAATTTTGAGTTCATCTTCTTCCTGGAGCTGGAGGCCTCCGTCCAGGAGCCCGGCGTGCTGCCCATGCTGGAGGAGCTGGAGCGCAGCTGCGCCAGCTTCAACTTCCTGGGCAACTACGCCGAGGTCTGACCGATGGCGGATCGGATTTTCGGCCTGCTGGGCCGGAAGCTGGGACACAGCTGGTCTCCGCCCATCCACAAGGCGCTGGGCTGCAAGGACTACGGGCTGATCGAACTGGAGCCGGAGGAACTGCCCGCCTTTCTGGCCCGGCCCGACATCGGCGGCCTGAACGTCACCATCCCCTACAAGCGGGACGTGATGCCCTTCTGTGATGTCATCGACGGCGCGGCCCAGGCCATCGGCAGCGTCAACACCCTGGTTCGCCGGGCGGACGGAAAGCTGTACGCCTGGAACACGGACGCCGCAGGCTTTTGCTGGATGGCGGAGCGGGCGGGCATCCGCTTCCAGGGCCGCAAGGCGGTCATTCTGGGCAGCGGCGGCGCGTCTCTGACCGCCGTGGCCTGCGCGAAGCGGCTGGGTGCCCGGGAGGTCGTTGTGATCTCCCGCTCCGGCCCGGACAACTACGGCAACCTCAGCCGTCACGCCGACGCGGACATCGTGGTGAACACCACGCCTGTGGGCATGTACCCCAACACCGGCGCCGCTCCGGTGGATCTGAAGCGCTTTCCCAAATGCACGGGTGTGCTGGACGTAGTCTACAACCCCCGCCGCACCGCGCTGCTGCTGCAGGCGGAGGAGCTGGGCATTCCCTGCTCCGACGGGCTGCCCATGCTGGTGGCCCAGGCCAAGGCGGCGGAGGAGCACTTTTTTGACAAGACCATCCCCGACAGCGAGAACGAACGCATCCTGGCAATGCTGCGGCAGGAGACCGCCAACATCGTCCTCGTCGGCATGCCCGGCAGCGGAAAGAGTGCCGTAGGCGCAGCCCTGGCG
The DNA here is from genome assembly GCA_030524605.1 of Oscillospiraceae bacterium. Lineage (GTDB taxonomy): Bacteria > Bacillota > Clostridia > Oscillospirales > Oscillospiraceae > Oscillibacter. The sequence goes on from JAUNGH010000063.1 coordinate 10,258, forward strand.
GCGCTGACCGGACGGGAGGCCGTGGATATCGACCGGCGCATCGTGCAGCGGGCGGGCTGCTCCATCCCCGAGATCTTCGCTCAAAGCGGCGAGGACGCCTTCCGGACGCTGGAGCGGGAGGAGACGGCGGAGGCCGGCAAGCTGTCCGGCAGGATCCTTCTGACCGGAGGCGGCGTGGTAAAGGACCTGCGGAACTACGCCGCGCTGCACCAAAACGGGCGCATCTACCATCTGATCCGGGACCTGGCCCTGCTGCCCACGGACGGGCGGCCCCTGTCCCAGGGGGCGGATCTGGCCGCCATGTGGGCGGAGCGGGCGCCGCTGTACGCCCGCTTCCGGGACGCCTCCGTTGAAAACAGCGGCACGGTGGAGGAAACCGCCGCCGCGATTTGGAGGGATTTTTGTGAAAATTCTGGTACTTAACGGCCCCAACATGAACATGCTGGGCATCCGCCAGCCGGAGATTTACGGCAAAGCCACCTATGAGGACCTGAAATCCATGATCCGGGCCGAGGCGGACAGGCTGGGCGTGGAGGTCTCCTTTTTCCAGTCCAACCACGAGGGGGCGCTGGTGGACGCCATCCAGCAGGCATACTTCGACCGGGTGGACGGCATCATCATCAACCCGGCGGCCTACACCCACACCAGCGTGGCGCTGCTGGACGCGGTGAAGGCCGTGGGCATTCCCACGGTGGAGGTCCATGTCTCCGACCCGGACAGCCGGGAGGAGTTCCGGCATGTGTCCTACATCCGCGCCGCCTGCGCGGGGACCATCCGGGGCCACGGCCTGCCGGGATATCTGGAAGCGCTTCATCTGCTTTGCGGAAGCAAAGCAGATGAAGAGAGTTAAGAGTTAAGAGTGGAGAGTGAAGATTTTCGGCAGCCGAAGGGCTTGCGATCTCT
>JAUNGH010000064.1 GCA_030524605.1 Oscillospiraceae bacterium
AGTCCACGCTGGCGGGGAACAGGCCCTTGCCGTCCTTGCCCTCGCTCTCGCCGTAAAGCTGCTTCCACCACTCGCTCATGAAGCGGAAGGCAGGGTCGTAGCAGGCCAGCAGCTCAATGGACCGGCCCGCAGCATACAGCTGATAGCGCACGGCGGCGTACCGCCAGGCGGGGCAGTCGTAGGTGCCCTTGGCGCACACGTCCATCATCTGGGCGGCGCCCCGCATCAGGGCCTCGATATCCACGCCGGCAACGGCAATGGGCAGCAGGCCCACGGCGGTCAGCACGGAGTAGCGGCCGCCCACGTCGTCGGGCACCACAAAGGTCTCCCACCCTTCGGCGTCCGCCAGGGATTTCAGGGCGCCCCGGGCCTTGTCGGTGGTGGCGTAGATGCGCTCTCTGGCGCCGTCCCTGCCGTACTTCTTCTCCAGCGCCGCCCGGAAAAAGCGGAAGGCCACGGCGGGCTCGGTGGTAGTGCCGGACTTGGAGATGACGTTGACGGAGAAATCCACGTCCGCCACCAGGTCCAAAACCTCCTGCAGGGCGTCGGCGGACAGGCCGTTGCCGATGAAGTAGACGTTGGGCGTATCCTTCTTCTTCAGGTTGTAGTTGGGGGAGCACAGGCAGTCGATGACGCCCCGGGCGCCCAGATAGCTTCCGCCGATGCCGATGACCACCAGGGCCTTGGAATCGCCCTGAATCTTTTTGGCGGCGGCCCGAATGCGGGCGAACTCCTCTTTATCGTAATCCCGGGGCAGGTGGACCCAGCCGGTAAAATCGCTGCCTGCGCCGGTGGCGTTCTGCAGCTTCTCCTGGGCGTCCTTCAGGCGGGGCTCCAGGGTATCTTCATAGGGTTCGGGCAAAAAGCTCTGCATTTGAAACAGCTTGACATCCAACATCTTATGTATCATCCTTTCCCGCGCGGCAGGTCCTCCGCCGCCGCTCTATTGAGATAAAGTATACCATTTCCAGATGCTTCCGGCAAGAGAAAACCACCGGAAACCTGCTGAAAAGCAGCCGTCCCTTTGGTTCAATCCGACAAAAAGGCCGTCTGCAAAAGCCGCAGCAGCATCTGCCCGTAGGTAACGCGGGGCACCTCCTCGCCGGCAAGCAGGGGGATCTCCGCCACCGCTGCGCCGCCGGAGGTGACGGTCAGCGCGCCCAGCACGTCGCCCTTTGCCACCGGCGCCTCCACGGACTCCGCCAGCGTCACGGACTGCTGCAGATCTCCGGCCTTGCTTTTCTCCAGCAGCAGAGAGCCGCCCTCGCCCAGCACCGGCTGGACCGTGGCCTGGGTCCCCAGGGTCACGGGGACCGGGGGCAGGGGCGTCTCCGGCGTGACGTTTTTCAGGGCATAGGCGGAAAAGCCGTAACTCAGCAGGGTCTTGGCGTCCTCAAAGCGCTGGGCGGAGGTGGCGTCCTTCATGATGACGGCGATCAGCTCCATGCCGTCCCGCTCCGCCGTGCCGGAGAGGCAGTACAGCGCGCTGTCGGTGGAGCCGGTCTTGAGGCCCGTGGCGCCCTCGTAAAAGCGCACCAGCTTGTTGGTGTTCACCAGCTGGGACTGGCCGTTTCGCAGCGTGTCCATCCAGATGGTGGTGTACTGCCGGATGTCCGGGTGGTTCAGGATCAGCTCCCGGCTCATGAGGGCGATGTCGTAGGCGGAGGTGACGTGGCCCTCCGCCGGCAGGCCGCAGGCGTTTTTGAAGGTGGTGTCGTTCATGCCCAGCTCCTTTGCCCGCTGGTTCATCCGCTCCACAAAGGCGTCCTCGCTGCCGGCGATCTGCTCCGCCAGGGCCACGGCGCAGTCGTTGGCCGAGACCACGCAGACGGCCTTCAGCATGTCTTCCACCGTCATCTGCTCGTTCTCCTTCAGCCAGATCTGGCTGCCGCCCATGGAGCAGGCGTGGGCGGAGGCGGTGATCACGGTGTCGTAGCTGAGCTGGCCGCTGTCGATGGCCTCCATAGCCAGCAGCAGCGTCATGACCTTGGTGACGCTGGCGGGCTCCAGCTTGGCGTGTTCATCCTTGGCAAACAGGACGGTCCCCGTCTCCTTCTCCATCAGCAGGGCCGACGGCGCGGCCACCTCCACGGCCCGGGCGCTGGTCCCCATCACCAGCACGGCGCATATCAGCGCGATCAGTTTTTTCATGGTGATCCCCCTTTGCAGCGTTGTTAGATTCTATGAGAGGGAAGGGACATTCATGACGGGCTCCGGCGGGCTTTTCCGCCGCCCCCCGAAACGCGGAAGCGGGACCCTCACGGGTCCCGCTTCTCAGGCTTCTCCAAATCGTCTGCCCGGGCTTTTTCATCGTCCCCTCCCCGGAGACGGCGGAGAGTCTCCGGCAGGTTCTCCTGGCGGATGGCAGCCGCCTTAAAATGCAGCAGGGCAAAGTTCAGGTTGAACAGCGTCCCGATGCCCACGGCGGAGATCACGGTGCCGACGCCCACCTGTCCGCCCAGCAGCCAGCCGATGAAAATGGCCAGCAGCTCCACCGAGACCCGGCACAGTCCCACGGACCGCCCGGTCTTCCGGGCCAGGACCACCATCAGGGCATCCCGGGGGCCGGCGCCCAGGCGGCTCTTCATATACATCCACGTGCCCAGGGCCAGCAGCTCCATGCCCGCCAGCAGCATCACAAGGCCGCCGGGCAGCGTCTCCATCAGCGGGACCCAGTCCAGCCACAGCAGCAGGTCAATGAGCAGGGGGCAGACCACGATGTTGCCCAGGGTGCCCAGGCCAAAGCTCTCGCCGCAGAAAAAGGCGATGGCGATCACTGTGGCCCCCACGATCATGGCGGCGGTGCCGTAGGTGATGCCGAAGCTGCCGGACATGCCCTGCTGCAGAACGCTCCACGCCTCCAGACCCACGTTGGCCTGCAGCATCATGGTAATGCCCACCGCGCTGACCATCAGGCCGCCCAGCAACCAGAGAAGCCGGCGGCCGTATTCCCGCATCACGGCGATTCCTCCTTCATCAAAAGTCTTGCTTCGCGGGCACGTTTTCCTCCCGCGTGGAAAAAAGCGGGCGCCGTCCGCCCGCTTTTCCGGTCATGCCGCAGGCGCGTCACCGTGTCTCGGCATTTTCGTTTTTGATCTGCGACAAATAGCGGTAAACGCTGGCCTGGGAGCAGTGGAGCCCCGCGGCCACGTCCTTCACCGCGCCCTTCAGCAAAAAGATGCCGTCGGTCTCCAGGGCGGTGATGATCTGCAGACGCTCCTCAGAGGTCAGCCGCTCCGCCGTCACGCCCAGGCGCTCCAGCTCCCGGCTGATGGCGTCGGCCGCCACGGCCTCCGTGGAGTTCCCAAACTTCTCCGGCGCGGGACGGGCATGGGCCGGCGCCACCCCGGCGGCAAAGCGGGAGAGGATATCCTCCACAAATATATCCGGATGGCACAGCCCCATGATCTGATTGCTGACGGCCCGGTAAAGGCTGTCGTCAAAATTGATGCAGAGCATGCCGATCAGGCGGCCGCTGTCCTTGATGAACAGCGTGCTGGACCGCAGATCCTTTCCGTTGACGGAGACGCCATAGTAATTCAGACGGTAATCCGAAGTCTCATAGCTCTTGTCCTTCAAGATGCTGAGGGCCATGTTGGTCAGAGGCGCGCCCACTTCACGGCCGCTGACATGGTTGTTCGCAATGGCGATGATCGAGCGGTCCTTATTCGTCAGATCGTGGAGGGCAACCTCATAGGACGGGCCCAAAGTGTACCCTAAAAACTCCGTCAGTTTCACATACTGCTGCAAAAGTGGATGGGGGACATCAGGCATACACTCACCTCATTTCATATTTTACAGGCATCTGCGCCGTCAGAAGTTTATACCATTATATATAAGTCTTGAATTTTTGTCAAAAGAAAAAATTATCACCAATGTAATAAAATATTATCTTCATTTTTGTCCGATATTTATATACGATTTACATAGTTTTGCAGTTCTTAAAATGTAAATTTAAACGAAATGTCTATTATTGCCACATTCTTGCTTGACAAATTTTTTCGCTCTGATAAAGTTGTATCGTAAAAAGCAAAGGAGGAGCAGCCAATGAAATCCATTGTCAGCACAGCCAAGGCCCCTGCGGCCATCGGGCCGTACTCCCAGGCCGTCCAGGCCGGCGGGCTGGTCATCACCTCCGGGCAGCTGCCCATCGACCCCGCCACCGGCGCGTTCCCCGAGGGCATCCAGGCCCAGACCCGGCAGTCCCTGACCAACGTCAAGGCCATCCTGGAGGAGGCCGGCGCCGGTATGGACAGCGTCATCAAAACCACCGTGTTCCTGAAGGACATGAACGATTTCGGCGCCATGAACGAGGTGTACGCCTCCTTCTTCACCGAGGGAAGCTTCCCCGCCCGCTCCGCCGTCGAGGTCGCCCGCCTGCCCAAGGACGCGCTGGTCGAGATCGAGGTCATCGCGGCCCTGTAAAAAAGCCATTCCCCAATTCCCCAGCAGTACCTATCCGAACGATACTGTCCGCCAGGCGAAAGGCAGGGCTTGGGAACCCTGTATTTTGACGACCGGGGTATCCATAAACACCGGCGCACCGCGCCAGAAAATTATGGAGGTAAAGTATTATGTCTAAAGAGTATCCCCTGAATGTTCCCGCTCCCCATCATTTCACCTTTGCGGTCCGTGATATCCCCAACGTGACGGTGGAGCAGCGCGAGCGCGCGCTGAAGGCCACCCACTACAATGAGTTCGCCTTCCCCTCCGGCATGCTGACCGTCGACATGCTGTCCGACTCCGGCACCACCGCCATGACCAACCAGCAGTGGGCGTCCCTGTTCCTGGGCGACGAGGCCTATGGCCGCAACACCGGCTACTACGTTCTGCTGGACACCTTCCGCGACATTTTCGAGCGCGGCGGCGAGAAGAACTGGAAGAAGGTCATCGACCTGGTCCGCACCGACTGCCGCGACGTGGAGAAGATGATGGACGAGGTTTACCTCTGCGAGTATGAGGGCGGCCTGTTCAACGGCGGCGCCGCCCAGATGGAGCGCCCCAACTCCTTCATCATCCAGCAGGGCCGCGCCGCCGAGTCCGTCCTGATGGAGATCGTGAAGAAGATCCTGGCCCAGCGCCATCCCGGCAAGGTCTTCACCATCCCCTCCAACGGCCACTTCGACACCACCGAGGGCAACATCAAGCAGATGGGCTCCGTGCCCCGCAACCTGTATCACAAGGAACTGCTGTACCAGATCCCCGAGGGCGGCACCTATGAGAAGAACCCCTTCAAGGGCAACATGGACATCGACAAGCTGGAGCAGCTGATCCAGGCCGTCGGTCCCGAGAACGTGCCCCTGATCTTCACCTGCATCACCAACAACCCCATCTGCGGCCAGCCCGTCTCCATGGGCAACATCCGCGAGATCAACCGTGTCGCCCACAAGTACGACATCCCCCTGATCTTCGACGTGGCCCGCTGGGCGGAGAACTGCTACTTCATCAAGATGAACGAGCCCGGCTACGAGGACAAGTCCATCGCCGAGATCGCCACCGAGATGTTCTCCTACTGCGACGGCTTCACCATGTCCGCCAAGAAGGACGGCCACGCCAACATGGGCGGCATGCTGGCCTTCCGCGACAAGGGCCTGTTCTGGCAGAAGTTCTCCGACTTCAACGAGGACGGCACCATCAAGACCGACGTGGGCGTCCTGCTGAAGGTCAAGCAGATCTCCTGCTACGGCAACGACTCCTACGGCGGCATGAGCGGCCGCGACATCATGGCCCTGGCCGTGGGCCTGTATGAGTCCTGCGACTTCAACTACATGAACGAGCGCGTGAAGCAGTGCGAGTACCTGGCCCAGGGCTTCTACAAGGCCGGCGTCAAGGGCGTGGTGCTGCCCGCCGGCGGCCATGCCGTGTATATCAACATGGACGAGTTCTTCGACGGCAAGCGCGGCCATGACACCTTCGCCGGCGAGGGCTTCTCCCTGGAGCTGATCCGCCGCTACGGCATCCGTGTCTCGGAGCTTGGCGACTACTCCATGGAGTACGACCTGAAGACCCCCGAGCAGCAGGCCGAGCTTGCCAACGTGGTCCGCTTCGCCATCGACCGCAGCCGCCTGACCCAGGAGCACCTGGACTATGTCATCGCCGCTGTGAAGGCGCTGTATGAGGACCGCGAGAGCATTCCCAACATGCGCATCGTCTGGGGCCACAACCTGCCCATGCGTCACTTCCACGCCTTCCTGGAGCCCTATGCCAACGAGGAGAAGTAATCCTCATTAACCAATAATCTTGCGTAACCTGCGCCGCGTGGAAAGAGCGCAGGAGAAAAGGACAAAACGCCCGCGGAAAATGAATAAGCTTCCGCGGGCGCTTTTCTACCTTGTCCCGGCGGGCGCGGGGCTCCGGGGCCCCGCGTACAGAACGACAGACCGGGCTCCGGGCGATACCGGGGCCGGCTGATAAAGAAAACGGAGGGAAAATTATGACAGACAACACTTTGCAGACCCGCGACGGGTTTAAGAGCAGATGGGGCTTTATCCTGGCCTGCATCGGCTCCGCCGTCGGCATGGGCAACATCTGGCGTTTCCCCATCATGGTACAGAAGTACGGCGGCATGACCTTCCTGATCCCCTACTTCATCTTCGTCATCCTGATCGGCTCCACCGGCGTCATCGAGGAGTTCGCCCTGGGCCGCTGGGCCGGCGCGGGCCCTGTGGGCGCCTTCGGCAAGTGTACCGAGGAGCGCAGCGGCAAGAAAACCACCGGTGAGGTCATCGGCGCCATCCCCATCATCGGCGCCATGATGCTGGCCATCGGCTACACCGTGGTCATGGGCTGGATTTTCAAGTACTGCTGGATGGGCATCTCCGGCAGCCTGTACGCGCTGGGCACCGACATGGGCGCCATCGGCGGCACCTTCGGCGCCGCCGCCCCCGAGGCCGACACCCTGGGCGCAGCCATCAGCATGATGCTTGAGGGCGGCATCTTCGGCGTGGGCAACGGCGTATGGCTGGTGATCGGCCTGGTGGTCTCCCTGATCATCATGGCTATGGGCGTGTCCAACGGCATTGAGGTTGCCAACAAGGTCATGATGCCCGTGCTGTTCTTCCTGTTCGTAGGCTTGGGCATCTACATCTTCACCCTGGACGGCTCCAGCGAGGGCTACAAGTACATCTTCACCCTGGATCCCGCTGGTCTGCTGAACTGGGAGGTCTGGCTGTTCGCCTTCGGCCAGGCGTTCTTCTCCCTGTCTGTGGCGGGCAACGGCTCCGTGATTTACGGCTCCTATCTGCCCAAGGATGAGGATCTGCCCTCCTCCGCCCGCAACGTGGCCGTGTTTGACACCCTGGCCGCCCTGCTGGCCGCTTTCGTCATCATCCCCGCCATGGCGGTGGTTCTGGGCGAGGGCATCAAGGACGTCAACGGCGGTCCCGGCCTCATGTTCGTGTATCTGGTCAACGTGTTCAACAGCATGCCCGGCGGCCGGATCGTCGGCATGATCTTCTACATCTGTGTGCTCTTCGCCGGCGTCAGCTCTATCATCAACCTGTATGAAGCCCCCGTGGCCTTCCTGCAGGAGAAGCTGAACATGAAGCGCATCCCCTCCGTGGTGATTATCGGCGTCATCGGCCTGATCATCGCCCTGTTGATCCAGCCCTGGACCTCTCAGTGGATGGATCTGGTGTCCGTGTTCATCTGCCCCCTGGGCGCTGTGCTGGCGGGCGTCATGTTCTTCTGGATTCTCAAGAGGAAGACCGCCATGGACGCCGTCAACGAGGGCCGCACCGCAGGCAAGAACTCCATCGAAAAGTGGTTCTATCCCTTGGGCAAGTACGGCTACTGCATCCTGGCCCTGTTTGCCCTGATCGGCGGCGCCGCCTACTTCCTGATTACCGGCAGCAGCATCGGCTGATATTCCGGCTCATATCACCTCCCTTCCCAGAAAGCCCGCCGCCCATTGAGGGCGGCGGGCTTTCCCATGCCTTTGACATCATATTGCAGCAAGGGGTATGAAACGCGCCCCGCAGAAGCGGAAAGGATATTGCCACATGCGGCAGGGCAGGTGCCGCGATCCGCACGTTTCGAGGCCCGCAGGGCGGGTCTTGCCGAGATGTGAAGCCACGCTTCCGGAAGGGGGGCGGCACGTCGTATTGCTTTGGCATACCGTCGTTAAGTGATGATTGTTTGGAGAAACGAGGGGCTCCTTCCGGGCAAGCGGCAGACAGCTTCAAAGAGTACGGCTGATAGCCGTAAATTTCTCGGGCTGAGCCGCTGCCGGCGATGCCCGCTCTGTTTTTGCTGCAGCCCCTGCGCCAAGAGAAAGGCCCGCTCCTTTCGGAGCGGGCCTTTTGTTATCTCAACGCCGGAGCGTTTTGATAAGCTTTGATTACTCGGCAGCCTCAACCACGCTGATGGTGAAGGTCTTGGTGGAGTTGCCGCTCAGGCCATCAATGGTAGCCTCAACAGAATCAGCGTTCCACTTGGTGGGCTGATAGCCCTCGTCGAGCAGAGCCTGACCAGCGGCGTTCTTGACAGCATCAGTGACGGTGGTGCCAGCGCCGTTAGGAGCGGTAACAGTGATGGTCAGCAGAGCCTCGTTGACCTCAGCGCTGTAACCAACGGGAACCACGAAGCCGGGATTGCCGGGACGGGTGATGGTCTCGTCGTTGCCGGTGTAGGTATCATAGATGATCAGGGTGGTGGCATAGCCGTTGGCGCCGCAGATAGCGGTGACGAAGCCAGTCAGCTTGGTGTCAGTGCCCAGAGCATCCAGAGCGTCGTCGGCGTCGCTGTACTCAACGTACTCGTCGTCGTCGCTGGCATAGACGAAGAAGTTGCACTCGTCGTCCAGAACCACATACTCGTCATTGCTGGTGGGATTCAGATACAGAGTGGCGGCCTTCAGGGTCAGCTCGCTCAGAGTATCGAACTCCACGCGCATGTAACTCTCGTCACGATAGGTCTTGGTCTGCAGAGCCAGGCCCAGGTCCTTGGTGGGTTCCTTCAGCTCCATCTCGGCCACATAGCCGTCGGAATCGAAGGAAGCCTCATACAGATAGTGGGCCTCGAGGTAATCATCGGCAGTGTCCTTGTTGACCAGGGACTTGATCTCAACGATCTCGCCGTTGCGGACCACATCATAGGTGTAGTAGTAATCATCCAGGTCGGAATCATAATACTTACGGGTGATGCCGTCCACCAGATAGACCAGATCCTCGCTGACGCCGGCGGACTTGCCAACGACCACAGCGTAACGGACATAGCCGTCCTTGGCGCAGGCATAGATGCCCTTGGGAGTCAGAGTGCTGTCGGTGTCGATCTTGATGCTGGTCTTCTTGATGCCGGTGGTGACGCTCTTCACGTCAACGATACTGCCGGCCTTGTCAACATCAGTGTTGGCCTTGACGGAGATATACACGGAGTCGCCATTGCCGTACAGAACGCCCTCAGGATTTGCAGTGGTCGCCTTGGTCTTATCTTCCACGGTGGTGGAGGAGCCATTGATCTCGGCAGTCTCAACATCGTGATAAGTGGTGACAGTATCCTTCAGAACGAACACGCCGTTCTTGTCGGTGGTGTACTTGAACCAACTGTTGACGTTGGCATTGCTTTCCTCAAAGCGAGTATCAAGCTTGCTGTCGTCGATCTCAACAGTCTCCATGGTGCCGTCGGGCAGGATGACCAGAGCCTTGTCGGTGGCCTTTGCCAGGTAAGAGGAACCAACCTCATAGCCAACGATGAAGACATAGTCGGTGGACTCGTCGACGCACTCAACGCCGATGACGTAGCCATAGGGATCCAGATACAGGTTGTAGATGTTGTCCTTCAGGTCGGTCTCAGCGTAGTTGTACATATACTGAGCGTCCCAGTAGCCCTTCTTGGCAACCTCATACTTGGTGCCGTCGGCGGTGACGTTCTTCAGTCTGTACTTCTCGCCCTGCTCGGCGTTGGTGATGCCGGTATCATAGCCGGTAGCATAGGAGGAAATGGAGGTCTCAGCGATAACCTCGGGCTCCTCAACGGACTTGATAACGCCGTCAGCGATGGTGACCATGACGATGTCCTCATCCTCGAAGTCGGGGATGTTGGCGACCTCGTCCAGCTCGGCCCTGTAAGAGGTGGTCTTGGCCTCGGGCTTGCTGCCGGAAGCAGAAGCAACGCTGGTGTAGACCTTCAGGGGCAGGGTCTCGCTCTTGGTGCTGTAATCAGCGGTGACCTCGGCCAGATAGGTGTTGATGGTGGTGATGGTGACCTCTTCCTCGTCAACGTCCACGAAGATCTGAGTCAGGGCGCCCTTGCCGGTATCGCCAACGGTCTCTTCGCTCTTCTTGTAAATCTCAGAGGCAATCTTGTTCACCAGGGTCTTGGAAGTCACGCCATCGGTGTAAGCCAGCAGTCTGTAATCCTCGACAGCGGTCTTGCCGATATCGGTGTAGGCGTCGCCGCCGTCAACACTGGTGGTGTACTCAGCAACCATCAGAGTCCAATCAACATAGGTGCCGATTTCCTTCTTGTTGTAGGACCAGGTGGTGGAGGGACGGCCGAAGGCGTCGATGTCGTCAGCGCCGACCAGCTTGGTGAAATACTTCTCAGCAAACTGGACATAGCCGTCGCTCTTGATGTTGCCGTCGTTCAGGGTAGCAGTGCCCCAGGACACGTCCTGAGCCTTGCCCTGCAGAGTGACCTGAGCGCCGCCGACGTTGATGGTGGTCTTCTCATCATACTCGACCATGGTAGCCTTCAGGGTGTTGAAGGCATACAGGCAGGCCTCTTCACGGGTCACGGCCTTGATGCCGTTGAACTCGCCCTCCAGGCCGTCGTTCAGACCGATGCCCAGAGCCTGCTTGGCAACGTTGATGGACCAGTTGGCGCCGGTGTACAGCTCGGTATCGGCGTCATAGCCCAGAGCGCCCAGCAGCATCTTCATGAAAGCATAGCCGGTCAGGGTGTTGCCGGGCTTGAAGGTGCCGTCAGCGTAGCCGCTGATGATGCCTTCCTTCGCGCAGTAGGCAATGTAGCCCGCGAACTCGCTGGTGGTGGGCACGTCCTTGTAAGGAGCGGTGTCCGCGTGCAGCTCAGCAGCGGTGGTGGGGCCCAGAATCAGGTTGCAGATGATCTTGGCTGCAGCCTGACGGGTCAGGGTGTTGGTGGGAT
>JAUNGH010000065.1 GCA_030524605.1 Oscillospiraceae bacterium
CCAGCGGGGCGATTTCAGCTTCAAGGAGGTGCGCACCGTCAATCTGGACGAGTACAAGGGCCTGGCCCCCACCCACGACCAGAGCTACCGCTATTTCATGCAGACCAACCTCTTTGACCACATCGACATCGACGTGGCCAACACCCACGTGCCCGACGGCCTGGCCGCCGACCCCGCCGCCGAGTGCGCCCGGTACGACGAGCTGATCCGCTCCCTGGGCTACGCCGATCTGCAGCTGCTGGGCCTGGGCCGCAACGGCCACATCGGCTTCAACGAGCCCTGTGACAGCTATATCAAGGAGACCCACGTGGTGGACCTGACCCAGAGCACCATCGACGCCAACGCCCGCTTCTTTGCAAGCGCCGACGATGTGCCCCGCCAGGCTTTGACCATGGGCATCGGCTGCATCATGGCCGCCCGGCGGGTGCTGCTGATCGCCAGCGGCGCCGACAAGGCCGACGCCGTGTACAACGCGTTCTGCGGCCCCATCACCCCGGCGTGCCCCGCCTCCATCCTCCAGCTTCACAACGATGTGGTCCTGGTGGGCGACAAGGCGGCCCTCAGCAAGCTGGTCGCCGCGGGGGTGCCTGTATGCGGATAACCGGCGCACAGGTATTTGATCCCCGGCAGGGCTTTGTGTCCAAGGATCTGTGCATCGAGGGAGAGAACATCGCCCAAGAGGCGTCCGATCCCGTCAGCGCCCAGGGCTGCTATCTCATTCCCGGCCTCACGGATCTCCACTTCCACGGCTGTGTGGGCGAGGACTTCTCCGACGGCGACGCCGAGGGTCTTGCCAGGATCGCCGCCTATGAGCTGTCCCGGGGCGTGACCCAGATCTGCCCCGCCGGCATGACCCTGCTGGAGGACCAGCTCTCCAAGATCTGCGCCGTGGCCGCCGCTCACCGGGCGGCGGGCGTCCCCGGCGCGGAGCTGGCGGGCGTCCATCTGGAGGGTCCCTTCCTCTGCGCCGCCAAAAAGGGCGCGCAGAACGGCGCGTGGCTCCACGATCCCGACCTCCCCATGCTCCGGCGCCTTCAGGAGGCTGCCCAGGGCCTGGTGAAGCTGGTCACCGTGGCGCCGGAGCAGCCCGGTGCCATGGAGTTCATCCGGGGCGCCGTGGAGGACGGCATCGTCGTCTCCATCGGCCACACCACGGCGGACTATGACACCGCCTGTGCCGCTATGGACGCTGGCGCCAGCCACTGCACCCACCTGTTCAACGCCATGCCCCCCTTTACCCATCGCGCCCCCGGCGTGATCGGCGCCGCCTCCGACCATCCCGGCGTCCGGGTGGAGCTGATCTGCGACGGTATTCACATTCATCCCAGCGTGGTCCGCACCACCTTCCGGCTCTTTGGGGCCGGCCGTGTGGTGCTGATCTCCGACTCTCTCCGGGCCGCCGGCATGCCCGACGGGCAGTATCCCTTCGGCGGGCAGGAGATCGTGGTCAAGGGCCCCCGCGCTACTCTGGCCCACGACCCCAATACCCTGGCCGGGTCCGTTACGGACCTGATGGGCTGTCTCAAGACAGCGGTTTCCTTTGGCATTCCCCTGGCCGACGCGGTGACTGCCGCCGCGGTCAACCCTGCCAAGGTCTTAGGCATCTATGACCGGGTGGGCAGCCTGGATGTGGGCAAGACGGCCAATCTCGCCGTCCTGGACCAACATCTGGAGCTGAAAGCGGTTCTGTTCCACGGCAATGTGGTTGCCGGCTCCCTGTGAGCCGGACCGCATAATCCACGGCACGGCCTCTACTCCATTTTCATAGAGCCCGTGATCGAACTGAAGGAGGAAAAAACCGCCGGCCGGCGGTGCGGCAGTGTGGAGACCTGCCGTAAGCCCACGGGGGACGCTCCCCCGGCGGGGAGGCTTCCGACGCGGAGGCGCGGGAGCTACGGCCAAGAATTATGTCAACTGTTACTTTGAAGGGCGTCAAGAAGATCTACGACAACGCTGTCACCGCCGTCCACGATTTCAATCTGGACATCGCCGACAAGGAATTCATCGTTCTGGTCGGCCCCTCCGGCTGCGGCAAGTCCACCACATTGCGGATGGTGGCCGGCCTGGAGGAGATCAGCGGCGGCGAGCTGCACATCGACGGCCGGCTGGTCAACGACGTGGAGCCCAAGGACCGGGACATCGCCATGGTGTTCCAGAGCTACGCCCTGTATCCCCACATGACGGTCAAGGAGAATATGGAGTTCCCCTTGAAGCTGAAGAAGGTGCCCAAGGAGGAGATCGACCGCCGCGTCAAGGACGCCGCCGAGATCCTGGGCATCACCCAGTATCTGGACCGCAAGCCCAAGGCCCTGTCCGGCGGCCAGCGCCAGCGTGTGGCCATCGGCCGCGCCATCGTCCGGGAACCCAAGGTCCTGCTGATGGATGAGCCCCTGTCCAACCTGGACGCCAAGCTGCGCAACCAGATGCGCGCCGAGATCATCAAGCTGCGCCAGCGCATCAACACCACCTTTGTCTACGTCACCCATGACCAGACCGAGGCCATGACCCTGGGCGACCGCATCGTCATCATGAAGGACGGCTACATCCAGCAGATCGGCACCCCCCAGCAGGTCTTTGACCATCCCGTCAACATCTTCGTGGCCGGCTTCATCGGCACCCCCCAGATGAACTTCTTCGACGCCAAGCTGGTAAAGGACGGCGAGGGCGCCTATCACGCCGTGGTCAACGGCACCGACATCCCCCTGGCTGAGGAGATCCAGAAGGCCCTGACCGGCAAGGAGTCTCAGGACGTGACCCTGGGCATCCGCCCCGAGCACATCCGTTTCGCCCCCGCCGGCACCCCCGGCGTCCTCACCGGCACGGTGGAGGTCTCCGAGATGATGGGCAGCGAGTATCACCTCCATGTGACCTGCAACGGCCAGGACGTGGTGCTGCGGGTTCCCACCATGGATCTGCCCGTGGAGCTGCGCGGCGGCATTAACTACGGTATCCAGATGAACTTCACCCTCCGTCCTGACTCCATTCACCTGTTCGACAAGGCATCCGAGGAGAATTTGGTCAGTCTGTAAGCGGAACAAAAAAGGAGACGCGGAAAACAGAAGTTTTCCGCGTCTTTTTTTGCGTTCCGATGCTCAGCCAACCCGCACCTTGACCACGCACTTGCGGCAGGGCTCGGGGCTGCCCACGGCAATGCCGGGGGCATGGGCGTCTTCCGGCCAGAAGGCCGCGAAGCGGTCCCCCGTCACCAGGAGCTTGTCCGTGGGGCCGTGGTGGAGCCAGATGTCCCCCTCCGGCCGGGCTTCCACGACCTCGGTCATGTCCTCCAGGGGCGCCACGCCCATGTACTCCCGGCCGGAGATCAGATATTGAATGTCAACATACTTCCTGTGGGCCTCCGGCGTGTCGTTGGCGGGCTTGTTCTCGTAGCTTTGGATGAAGAAAAACAGGTTGTCGCCATCCGCCTCGTAGCGGCCGTCCTCCAGCTTGGAAAAATCCGTGTCCCGCAGGAGCTCCAGCCCCCGCATCACACCGGCGTGAATCCCCTGATAGGTGTCCAGATGTTTCAACGTTCCGTAAAGCACTGCTCTGCGCCTCCCCTTCGTTTTGCCCGTCGTCGGGTCTTGTCCTGTTCATTGTATCGCAGAACGGGAGAGGGCGCAAGCGGGAAAGCGGCGGAATTTTCCAATTGTCAGCCGAGGGGGAACTCCACGCCGCCGATGATGACGGCGGCGACGTCCGTCAGGTCAATGGGCTGGTCAAATCTGGAATGGAAGTTCATATCTGTGATCGTATAAAGGCCATCTTCCCTGTGCTTACCTGAACTGCCGCATTCGTCTATTGAGAGATCGGTAAAGGAGCCATCCTTGCGGCAAAGCCGCATGGTAAATTTTTCATTAAACAGCAGCCCGGACCCCAGCGCGTCTCCGGTCAGTTCTCTGGCAGTCAGCTCCAGGTCCCAGGACAGCGGTGATATTCGGACGCGCGTCACAGTCAGAGACGGGGAGAAAATGCTGGCTTCTCCCGTCCAGTAGAGGGAAGTATCCTGATAAGACAGCGTCCAGGACTGCTCCCACTTACCCTCTATCACCGTGTCGAATCTGGGAACCCAATATACATCCGCTATCTGATTGCCGTGAAGGCCGTCGTAAGATACCACGATATTGCCGTCGGCCCGCCGGGTGACGGTAAAACCGTCGGGGACGCTGACCGGCGCCGCCGTCACCTCGCTGGACACCGCCGCCAGATCCTCCTCTCCGGCGTCCCACAGCATGGTGCCGTCGGGATGGATGATGGTGGTGAAGGGCTTTCCGGCATCTCCGGCCAAATGGAGCACCTCATCCTCTGTATACATATGAGGGCTGCCGTAGTTTTCAAAGGTTATTGTAACGGTCTGGCCACTCAGGTTGTGGCTGGTATTGAAGATTTTCAGAAGATAAGTTGCGGAGGTGCCGTTGGATTCCAGCAGATGCCAACTGTAGGTGTAGCTGTACATATCCTCAAAGGAAAGGTCAACCCGCTCAAATTGCCGCGCCAAATCCTCTTTTTTGACTGCACCTGCAGCCGCCAGCGGAGACCCCTCCGGGAAATCAAACCGCAGCTTCACGTACAGGCAGGAGGGATCCCCCAGAGTTTGCAGGACTGTCATGCGGATGTCCTGATCCTCGGCGGCCTGCTCCACCGCCTGGACAGCGGGGCGCAGCCGCCGGGCCTGGGCGGTGTCCACCTGCAAGGCGGCGGCGATCTGTTCATCCAGCTCCGGCGGCACCGGCTCCGGTTCCGGTGCCGGTGCCGCCGCCTGGACAGCCGGCGTCTCCTCCACGGGGGCGGTGAGTTTCTCCACGGTCTCCGGCTGAGACGCGGGCTCTGCCGGAACCCGGCGAATGCCCAGCGCCGAGCTGATCCGTCCCTCGGTGGCATAGTCCGCCGCTGTCACAGCGCTGACGGACAGCACGCAGATCACGGCGGCGATCAGCAGTCCCCGGAAGGGTGCCCGCAGCCGCCTGGGCCGCTCCGGCGCCGCTCCGATGCGGGAGTGGGTGCGCCGCTTCACTGCGTCCAGATCGAACTGGGGCTGTTGGGCCAGCAGGATGTCCAGCTCCTCCTCGGTGGGAATATGATGCTCAGTCACAGGAAACACCCCTTTCCAGCAGCGTCTGCCGCAGTTTCTCCCGTCCCCGGCGCAGCCGCCCCCGCAGGGTGGAGGGATTCTGCCCCGTAACAGCGGCAATCTCCGCCACGGTCTGTTCCAGATAGTAAAAACGGATAAATAAGTCCCGATCGTCCGGGGGCAGTGCATCCACGGCCTGCCGCAGGGCCGCGTCCCGTTCCGCCGCCTCCGCCTGCTGCTCCGGCAGGGGGGACGCGTCCGCCAGGGGCAGTTCCTCCGGCAGGGTCTCCACGGGGCGGAACTGCCGCAGCTTTTGCCGGGCGGCGTTGCGGGCGATGGCCGCGAGATAGGGTTTCACGTCCCCCTCCAGCTTGTCCCGGCTGTTCCACAGGCTGACAAATACGTCGGACAGGGCCTCTTCCATGTCCTCGGCGGGCAAGGCGCGGTTCAGGAATGCCGCAATGATCCTGGCCGCGTAGGACGCATAGCGGTCCATGACCTCCTCCAGAGCGCCGGGGTCCCCCAGGCGCAGCCTGGCCGTCAGATGATCCATCACAGGGCGCCTCCTCTCCCAATGGCCTTCTCACTTCCCAATATGCATTCCGGGGGAAATTTGTTGCGCATTTTGAAAAAAATATGAAAAATCCCGCCTGTCATTTTCGTGGCATAGCAGGTATCCGGTGTGCGGAGAGGAGACCGCAACCGGACTCTGGATAATTCCGAAACGATTTTCCGATCCGTCATTCCATATGAGACCGCGGAAAAAGCGGTGGGACGGCACAACTTTTGAACATCTTTTTTGAGAGGTTTGGAAGTTGTGCCGCCGTCTGTTTTGGGGCCTGAAGGGAGCGGAATAGATATTTGAACACTTGGCGATACCATATCAATGATTACTTCGTGAGGAAAAATGCCTGCCATAAACACAGGTTTTGCGGGCGAACTGCACAAAAATAATGGGCGCCCTTTTGACAAAAGCCATAAAGACACAAAGAGACATAAAGGGGCAAAAAAATAGTCTTACGGGAAAAAGATGTGCATTTTAACACAAAAACCGATTGTATAATTTAATGCGTCAGTAACGATCAATATTTGCAAAGTGTCCGACAGAGAAAAGGAGGCATTCATGCGAAACATTAAAATCCTCAATATTGTCCCCGATATTTACACAGAGGGAATCGCGGTCTCCGTAAAGGACCGTCAACTGCTGGCGGCGGAATTGGCGGAAGAACTGGGAGGTCTTGTGGAGCTTGAGAGCAGGTTGGTAGAGGGGGGCAGTGAGTCCATTGAATGCTTTTACGACTCTGCTTTGGCGGCCCCTTATATTTTGAAATTGGCACAGCAGGGAGAAAAAGACGGCTTTGATGCGATTGTTTTGGACTGCTTTCTGGATCCTGCCCTTTCAGAATGCCGGGAATTGGTTGGGATCCCTGTCATGGGGGCCTGTCAGTCCAGCTGTTCGCTGGCATCCCGTATGGCGGGGCGTTTTTCGGTAATCGGCATTTTAGAGAATGCGGACCGCTGTATTCGGGAAAATATCAGGCGGTACGCTCTGGAACAGCAGCTGGCATCTATCCCTGTGATCAATATGCCGGTAGTGGAGCTTCACAACTGTGAAGCCGATTTGGTGCAAAAGACAACTGAGGCGGCGTTTCAGGCAGTCAAGCAGGATGGCGCCAGGTCCGTGATTTTCGGATGCACCTGCATGTGTACCGCTGTAGAGGGGGTCTCTGCCGGGCTTCGGAGACGTGGAGTGGACATCCCGGTGATTGAACCCTTCCGGGCCGCGCTGTACGATGCGCTTTGCTGTGCGTTGATGCGGATTTCTCAAAGCAAATATGCCTATTGGCCGGTTGAAGAAAAGCTGCGCAAGGTGGATTGGGTTTTGAAATAAAAAGCGCCGCTGTACGATACGAGAGGAGGTCGAAAACATTGCTGCGCTATATTCTAAAAAGACTGTTTCAAGGCATTTTTGTTTTGATCGGGGTTTCAATCGTTATTTTTTCGCTTTCCCGCATCATTCCCGGCGATCCGGCACGTTTGGCGCTGGGGCAGCATGCGACACAGGAAGCCGTGGACGCTCTGTCCCGGCAGATGTATCTGGACAAACCGCTGCCGGTGCAGTATTGCCTGTGGCTGCGGGATGTGTTCCATGGGGATTTCGGCATTTCTTTGTCGACCCGCCGCTCTGTTACGGAGGATATGAAACAGCTGCTGCCCGCCACATTTGAATTGATCATTTGGGCGGCCCTCTTTATGGTGGGAGGTTCGCTTTTCCTGGGACGGGCGGCGGCAAAACACCGGGACGGCATTTTGGACGGAGCAATACGGATATTTTCCTATATCGGCATTGCGGTGCCGTCGTTTGTCATGGCGATCATACTGCTGGTGCTGTTTGGAAATGTATGGAAGGTCATTCCGACGCTGGGACGGCTGAGTACAGGTGTGACGCCTCCACCCACGATTACGGGCTTTTATGTGCTGGATGCACTGCTGCAAGGGCAGTTCGCCACAGCCTGGGATGCGTTTTTGCATCTGCTGCTGCCGGCTTTCGCGCTGTCGCTGGGCGGCATGTTTCAGGACGCGCGGCTGACCCGCTCTGCCTTGACAGACAATATGGGCAAGGAGTATATGTGCGTTTCCCGCAGCTACGGCCTGCCGGAGAAGGTCCTGATGAACCGATATCTATTCAAACCGTCCAGCACCTCTGTCATCACCGTAATGGGCATGGATATTGCTTCCATGGTCGGCAATGCTTTTATGGTGGAGCGGGTGTTCAACTGGCCCGGGTTCTCCAAATATGGCGCAAATGCCATGATCACCAAGGATCTGAACTCCATATGCGCGGTGGTCCTGGTGATCGGCGCCACGTTCCTGGTGGTCAATCTGATTGTTGACGTTATCAACGCCATGGTGGATCCAAGGATCAGACTGGGGGGAGATCTATGAGCACAACAAAAAGCGCGGCGAAGAAGACGGGCATAGACGCGCTGTTTGCCATTGAATTGGGCGGCGGCAACAGCTGTATGCCCATGTCCGTCGGCTTTGACAAGGGCCTGACCTATATTGACGCCGACGCCGCCGGCCGGGCCTATCCCCAGATGACCCAGGCTCTCCCTCTCATTATGGATAAGCCCTGCCTGCCCGTGGCTATCGTCAACTGCTATGGAGACACGAACATCCTGACCCGCTGCGTCAACAGCCAGATGATTGAGCGCAACGGCAAGATGCTGGCCGACTCGGGCTTCGGCATGGTCGCCCACGCCTGCTACATCATGTCCGGCAAAGAGGTGAAGGAAGCACTGGTCCCGGGCACCCTCAGCCAGTGCTTCAAGGTCGGCAGGACGATCCGCGAGGCCAACGAGGCCGGCAGGGATCCTGTGGCCGCTGCCGCAGAGGCTGCCGGCGGGTATGTTCTTGCCAAAACCAAAATGGTGAAAAAAGAGGGAAAGACCATTGACGGCCTGTACTACGGCACGCTGGAGCTGGAGGGCGTCGATGAGTTCGCCGGCAATACATATAAGCTGTGGTTCGAGAATGAGTACCATGTGATGTGGAAAAATGGCCAGCCCTGGATCACCAGCCCCGATATTGTCCAGTGCGTGGACACGAAGACCTGCCGCCCTCTGACCAATACGGTCATCCATGCGGGCGACGAGGTGAGCATCGTCGGTGTGCCCGCGCGTCCACAGTACAACAGCGGCAAGCCGTTCTCCGTCATGAACCCCCGTTACTACAACTTCGAGTTTGACCATGTCCCCATGAAAGAGGTCTTGGGCAAGTAAGCGCTGCCTGAAGCTGCCACAGGCATAAAGCGCCTCAGCTGTTGACCGGCACTTTGCTGCCGGATCACAGCTGGGGCGCTTTTTACTTGGAGCCGGGATTCGGAATGCCTTTCTTGTCGTAAAAGCTCTCCAGGATGAAGGCAAATTCGAACTGACGCCGGTAGGGAAGCTGGAAGGGGTCCTCCCTGTAGAGAGAGGCGATCTTTTGCTTTCGCTGCAATACGGTATTCTTGTGCAGGAACAGCTGTTCCGCCACCCGGTTATAGTTCATATCGCACCGCAGCAGTGCCCGGAAGGTCTCCTCCAGCGCGCTGTTCCTGGCCTGGTCATATTTCCGGACAGGCTCCAGAAGCCGGGCGACTACCTGGCGTACCGCTTCAGGCTCGGCCTGGTATGCCTGCAGAAGCAGCATGTAGGCGGGAAACTCCTCGCTGTCCACACAGGTGGACGGAGACAAGTCGGAGGTGGCAATGCGCAAAGCCAGCCGTGCGGTCTCATAGCTCTGCCGGATGTCCCGAAAGCTTCTGCAGCGGCATCCGATCCCGGCGGCAACCTCAATGTTTTTGGAGCTTTTGAGCGTACGCTGAAGGAACCTTGCGGTCTGCGCGATGGCCTGCTGCCGCGTCTGCGTGCGGATATGCAGGATGACCACCTTGTCGCTCAGGCCGCAGCAGATGCTGTCATTGCCCAGGGCGTGGAGCTCGTTTTGTACCAATTCGTAAAATTCTGTTTTCAGGGATACGATCTCATCCTCGCTGTAGTGCTTCAGCAGCTGCTTGAAATCGCAAATATCCAGAACGATGCAGCCCTCCACCCGGGAGATATCGCATTGGATCGCCGCGCTGCGGCGCAGGATATCCTCCTCAGAGGTATGCCCGGTAAGAAGGTCATGGATAAAGTCCGTGCGGAGCTTTTCCTGCTGCTGGCTGATGCTGATCTGACTCAGCGTGGAAATACTCAGCGCATTGCGGATCTGGGCAATGGCGACCTTGTCCAGCTCTGAAAAGGCGTTCCCGATCACAACCAGAATGCCGAAATAGAACGCCTTGTTATAAATGGGACACAGATAGAGACTCTCGTCGATTCCCTGGCAGGTGACTGTCTGGCTGGAGTGCCTGAGCAGGAATTCCGAGGAGTTGTTTTTGATATGGCGCTCAATCTCATTGATTTTTTCCCTTGAAAATCAATGCAAAATCTGATTATCCCTTGAAAACACCGTGTTTATCGGCATTTCAGAAGGGTTGAAAAGCCTCATTTTACTACGAATTTACTACTCACGAATGAGCCTTGACACGCCGAAAATCCGAGAAATGCAAAGTTATGGATACGGTACAGAAAATCGGAGGGCGCACCGTCCTCCGCATGACAACTGAATATTGACCGGATTTCAGCCGGTTCAGCGCCATAGGAACAAGCATCCTGTGGCGTTTTTTTACGCCCATTTTCAGAAAGGAGCGGGATCAATGAAGCTGAATGAAGCGGAAATGAGGATGGCGTATCAGATCGAGGCTACCAGCCAGAGCGCCGCCCTGAATGAGATTTACATGACCTGGCGCTATGCGCCCAACCGGGAGACGAAGGACACGGCGGAAAGTCTTTTGAAGAAGCTGCGCCCTCTCTCGGATAAGGAGTGCATGGACGTGATCCGGGAGGTGCAGGCGAATTACCGTCTGCCCGGCAAGGCGCGGACCGTTGGGGAAATGCTGGCGGAGGCCAGGCAGCAGTCCGGGGCGGCAAAGCTGGCCGGGCATGACATTATGGCCCTGGAGCGGTTCGCCCCGGATACCCGCCACATGATCGTCTTTGACGTCCTCTCCCAGGATTCCCCCATGGGCTGGAAGGGAGACAAAATGCGGCTGTTCCTGACAGACGCCGGATACAGCAAGGCCCTGGAGAACCAGGACAAGGGATTTATCAAGATCAGGAACCATGCGAAGGTGCGCTCCGGCCATCTCCATTACGACCACAAGGACCGGGAGTTATAGGGACCTTCAAAAAATGTAGCAAAAAGGGTGGAAAATCCCCCGCTTTTCCTTCCGTGAGCGGCTTTTGCAAGACCGCCCATATCTTTTCCCGTCCGGGGGCGGAGGGATGGTCCAGAGGGGCATTTTTCACGAAAACCAACACTTTTCAATCTATGAGGA
>JAUNGH010000066.1 GCA_030524605.1 Oscillospiraceae bacterium
CTGAGCCGGAAGCTCTTTGGGCTGCCGGAAAATCAGCGCACCTTTACCCGGGCGCAGTTGGACAACCTGGCAAAGCAGCTTTGCAAGTGCGATAAGAACGCGGCGGACCTGATCCTGCGCTATGAGCCGGAACGCATCCACACCCTTGTCCCAGGTATCATGATTCTTCAGTATTTGGCAGGCCGCTTTGATGTGGAGGATATCACTGTCAGTCACTATGGCGTCCGGGAGGGCTATCTCCGCCGAAAGATCCAGCCGTCACTATTGGCGGATCAGGTATCATGACCGTGCGCATATTGCCGGATTTTACAAGGACTTGACTGTATCGAGGTGGAATGAAGTGAGATTGTTCTGTATCATGGCATCTGCAAGAGTTTCTTTTTCATCTTCCCCCTCTTTTTTGAAGCAGCGCCGTCCGGCTATACCGGGCGGCGCAGTTTATTGGGATAGATATCATCCTGTACGATCACACCACCTTGCGAGGTTCAAACTTGAACTGCCGGGGAAAACAGGGGGTGCTGTTCACTGTCAACGGGATTGCCACATACGTGCCGGATGGGATAATCGGGGACTTATATTTTTCATGCAGCTTAGGAAAGGAGGCTGATGCGCTGTGTTTGAAGCGCAAGATGGGCGCCGGGAGCTGGAAAAGAAAATTGAGGAGTACTTTGAACAAAAACAGTATCCGCGTCTGCGAGATCTTCTGCTGCCTTTGGAGGCGGCTGATATCGCTGCCCTTTTCAACGAATTAAATGAAGAGCGGCTGCCTGTGCTCTTTCGCCTGCTCCCAAAGGAATTGGCGGCCGAGGTGTTTGTCGAGTTAGACTCCGATCAGCAGGAACTGCTGATTCGACGGTTTTCCAACGCGGAGCTGAAGGAAGTGCTGGACGAGCTGTATTTAGATGATACTGTGGATATCGTGGAAGAGATGCCTGCCAACGTGGTCAAGCGCATCTTGATGCACTCCGACCCGGAGGCCCGCAAAAGCATCAATGAAATCCTGAAATACCCCGAGGACTCCACCGGCAGCATCATGACCACAGAGTTTGTGGACTTAAATGCGGCCATGACAGTGGAGGCCGCTCTCAAGCGCATCCGCCGCACCGGCCCGGATAAGGAAACCATCAACATCTGTTACGTGATCGACGGGGGCCGGCATCTCATCGGCCTTCTGTCCATCCGGACGCTGCTGTTGGCGGAGGAACATGATGTCATCGGCAATATCATGGAGCGAAACTTCATCTCCGTCCAGACTCTGGATGACCAGGAGTCCACCGCTCAGACCCTCAGCAAATATGACTTTCTGGCCCTGCCGGTGGTGGACACGGAAAACCGTCTGGTGGGCATCGTCACCGTGGACGATGCCATGGACGTTATTGAGGAGGAGACCACCGAGGACATTGAGCTGATGGCTGCCATGTTGCCCTCGGACAAACCTTACTTAAAGACCGGCGTGTTTGAGACATGGAAGGCCCGCGCTCCTTGGCTGATGATTTTGATGTTATCGGCCACCTTCACCAGCATCATCCTGACCCATTTCGAAAATTCCTTGGCGGCATGCGCCATTCTGACAAGCTTCATCCCCATGCTCTCCGGCACCGGCGGCAACAGCGGCACCCAGGCCTCCACCGCCGTGATCCGTGCGCTGTCTCTGGGCGAGATCCGCTTCCCGGACATGCCGCGGGTGCTGTGGAAGGAGTCCCGGGTGGCCATCTGCTGCGGCCTCTGTCTGGCCGCAGCCAACTTCGTGAAGATGATGTTGTTCGACCGCTGGCTGATGCACAATCCCAATGTGACGCCTTTGGTAGCCATGGTGGTATGCAGCACCCTGGCGGGCACGGTGCTGTGTGCCAAACTGGTGGGCTGTTCACTGCCTATCCTGGCGGAAAAGCTGGGATTGGACCCGGCGGTGATGGCATCACCTTTTATCTCCACCATCGTGGACTCCATCTCTCTGTTGATCTACTTTCAGTTTGCCTCCATGCTGCTGGGGATCTGAGAGGCGGTACGCTGATTCGGTGTAGAACGCATTATCCCCATCATGACCTGTATTTGTTGATTGGGTCTTTTCCGCTGTTCCCTGGTATGATTTTACCCGTATTTTACTCTGCTGCGATTTCAGCATTTACGCTCCTTTTATAAAATAATTTGGGACATTTATGTATGCGTATCATGATCTGGGAGGAAATACAAATGAATGAGACCGTAACGGTAATATTCGGACTGATCGGCGGTCTGGCGCTGTTTTTGTACGGTATGAACAGCATGAGCGACGGCCTGCAAAAAGTGGCGGGGAACCGTATGAAGCGGGTGCTGGGCTTTTTGACGCGGAATCCGGCACTGGGAGCGCTGGCGGGCGCATTGGTGACCGCAGTGCTCCAAAGCAGCTCCGCCACTACCGTCATGGTCATTGGCTTTGTCAGCGCAGGATTGATGACGCTGCCGCAGGCCATATCCGTGATCTTCGGCGCAAACATCGGTACTACGATGACGGCTCAGTTGATGGCCTTTAAGATCAGCAACTACATCTATCCCATCATTTTTATCGGTTTTCTGCTGAACTTCATGGGGAAAAAGCAGAAGGTAAAGAATCTGGGTACTGTCATCTTTTCTTTCGGCCTGTTATTTGAGGGCATTGAGATTATGGGCAGCGTGATGGAGCCGTTGGCTGGCAGTCCGTTCTTTACCGACCTGATGGGCAAGGTGTCAGAAATTCCGGTGCTGGGCATTCTCCTGGGCGCTGGTATGACTCTGGTGGTTCAGAGCAGTTCGGCCACCATTGCCGTGCTGCAAAATTTCGCATCCCAGGCAGGCCCGGACGGTTTGAGCAGCGTGATCGGATTGGCGGGTGCGATCCCTATCCTGCTGGGGGATAATATCGGCACCACCATTACAGCTCTGCTGGCCTCTATCGGCCAGTCTAAAAACGCCAAACGCACAGCCCTGGCCCATAGCTTTTTTAATATCAGCGGTAGCATTGTCTTTGCGTTTCTGATCCCGCTCTTTACCAAATTTGTGGTATGGATATCCCCCAAGGGTCCCGAGGTGGAGGTCATCGCACGACAGATCGCCAATGCCCATACCACCTTTAACATCGTTTGCGCCCTGGTTTGGCTGCCATTGATCCCACTGATGGTAAAGCTGGTGACCTTTGTGGTGCAGGGAGAAGACCGCTTGCCTCAGGCCAAGGCCCAGCCTCAGTACTTGGACAAAAAAGTACTGAGCCAGCCGCTGCCTGCCATGTATCTGATTTCCCGGGAGATTGACCGATGCGCGGAGTATGCCTCCTCCATGCTGTCCTGTGCCAGGGAAGAATTGAGCGGCCAGGTTTTACCTGACAGCTTTGATGAACTGTTCCATGCGGTAAAGGGCCTGCAAGATCAGATCGTGCAGTACATCTCACGCTTGTTTGCCCGTGGTGTTCTGACGGAAGCGCAGTCGGAACAAACCGCAGGTCTGCTGTTCGTCATCAACAATGTGGACCGTATCGCTGACCGGTGCGGGGAGATCACAGGCTGCGTCCGGCAGCTCCATTCCGCGGGCAAAAATTTGTCTCAGGATGCTTCCGATGAGCTGAATGAATACTTCACGGTCTCTCAGGATATGTTTGATACAGCCATGAGCTCTATCCGCACCGGAGATCCGGACAAGGCCCAGACGGTCATCATGCGCAAGGGTAAACTGCACAAAACCCAGAAGAAGTTTAATAAAGCCCATCTGGCCCGGGTGAAAAAGAAGAAGTGCGATGCCGCGCTCACCCAGGACTATGTGGGTGTTTTGTATGGCTTGGATCGTATTTTGGATAATTGTGTCGGCATCGCTGAGGAGGCCATGGACAACATCAGCTTTGTGGCGCTGGAGGATTCTGCGGTCCGGACGGTGGAGGCAGGCCGATGAAGCGTATGATCTATGGGGGCGTCTCATCTGTGCCGCGATGCTGCTGGGCCTGACGCTCTGCCTGGCCGCCTGCGGTAAACCCTGGATTTAGCAGAGAGTTGACTTGATCATAGTAGAGCATGGTTCCGATTTTATTGACCATGATATCAGCAAGAGCTTTCCTTTCATCTTCGCCCTCTTTTCTTTTTGAAACAACGCCGCCCGGTGAATCCGGGCGGCGTTGTTCCATATTCTGGAATTTTACCTAACCTTTGCAGAAATCCGGTGGCGGACTTAATCAGGGGGGCCCTATACTGGGCGTGTCCCAATGGGAAATCTATATGCAGAAAAGAGAGGAAATCAACATGATGAAACGACTCCTTGCAGGCCTGCTGGCCGGTGTGACCGTGCTGGGCCTGACCGCCTGCGGCGCATCTGCCCCCCAGCCTGCCGCGCAGACGGAAACAATGTCCGCCACCGTTGAAGGCACGCTCACGATGGCCGACACCGCTGTGTATGGCGCCTCCAGATCCCCCAAGTACGTGTTCCTGTTCATTGGCGACGGCATGAGCTATCCCCAGTTCCAGGCCGCGTCTGATTACCTGGGTGCCGTGGCCGACCCGGACTATATGCAGGCGGAGCCCAGCGTCAAGGACCGCCAGGGCGCCAAGCTGGACGGCCCTGTGGCTCTGAACTTTATGAACTTCGATGTGGCCGGCTCCGCTGTCACTTATGATTCCTGCAGCTTCGCCCCTGACTCTGCCTCCACCGCTACCTCCATCGCCACCGGCTACAAGACCTACTCCGGCATGATCAATACCGACGAGACGGGCACCAAGACCTATGAGACCATCGCCGAGAAACTGCACACCCAAAAGGGCTGGAAGGTAGGCGTCATCTCCTCCGTCAACCTGAACCACGCCACACCCGCCGCCTTCTATGCCCATCAGGCCAGCCGCAACAACTACTATGAGATCGGTGTGGAAATGGTGGAATCCGGCTTCGAATACTTCGCTGGCGGCGCCTTGAAAAAGCCCACCGGCAACGACAAGGATCAGACCAGCCTCTATGACCTGGCGGAAGACGCCGGTTATAAGGTGACCTATACCCAGGCCGACGCCGCCAAGGTCACCGCTCAGGACAAAAAGGTCATCCTCATTGACGAGCACCTGGCGGACTCCGACGCCATGGACTACGAGCTGGATCGTCAGCAGGGCGAATGGGCCCTGGCCGACTATGTGAAAAAGGGCATTGAAGTTCTGAACAACAGCAAGGGCTTCTTCATGATGTGCGAAGGCGGCAAAATCGACTGGGCCTGCCACGCCAATGACGCAGGCTCCACCGTCAGCGACACCCTGGCCCTGGCCGACGCCGTGCAGGTGGCCGTGGACTTTGCCAAGCAGCACCCCCAGGACACCCTGATCCTGGTGACCGGCGACCATGAGAC
The DNA here is from genome assembly GCA_030524605.1 of Oscillospiraceae bacterium. Classification (GTDB taxonomy): domain Bacteria; phylum Bacillota; class Clostridia; order Oscillospirales; family Oscillospiraceae; genus Oscillibacter. The sequence goes on from JAUNGH010000066.1 coordinate 5,324, forward strand.
CGGCGGCCTGACCATCGGCTACGCCGGAACGGACTACGACACCTATCTCAGCAACCTGACCAGCCAGACCATCTCCTATGCCCAGTTCGATGAGCAGTATGTGGCCAAGTACAAGGCCAGCAAGACCTCCTTCGAGGACGCCATGAAGGACGTGGAGAAGCTGTTCGGCCTGAAGCTGAAGGGCGAGGCCGGCGATAAGCTGGTGCTGACGTCCTACGAGGTCCAGCGGCTGAAAACCGCCTATCAGCTGGCCATGAGCGACTATGATTCCGGCAAATACACCCAGGAGCAGTATGTGCTGTACGGCACCTACAACCCCTTCTCCGTCACCGTCACCCATATTCTGAACAACAAGTCCGGCATTGACTTCACCAGCTACTCCCACACCGGCCTGCCTGTGGCGGTCTTCGCCGACGGCGTCGGCGCCGAGAGCTTCAGCGGCTACTATGACAACACCGCCATCTACACCAAGCTGGCCTCCATGCTGAAGGTCAAGTGACGATCCCCCTGCGGAAACAGGGAGCGGCTGGGCTGCTCCCTGTCCCGCTGTTTTCAGGAGGCTTTATGAAAAATCATGTTTCCCCGTTTTCCCGGCAGACCCACGGCCCGGTGCTGGCCGCACTGGTACTGCTGGTGGTATTGCTGGTGCTGCCCACCGGCTTTGAGGGCAATCTCACCTACCAGAACGCCGACCGGGTCCGGGCAGAGGTGTTGGCTACGGATGAGAGCGACATCGTGGACACCGGACTGATCCGCACCGGCGAACAGCGGTGTACGGTGAAGCTGCTGGGCGGCCATTTCAAGGGCGAGACGGTAGAGGCCGTCAACCGGCTGAACGGTTCCCTGGCCCAGGACAAGCTGTTCGCTCCCGGTGACGTGGCCTTTGTGACTGTCAGCCACAGCGGCGGCACGATCTCCGTGGTGTCCATGACCGACCACTACCGGCTGGATAAGGAGGTACTGCTGGCGGGGTTGTTTTTGCTGCTGCTGGTGCTGTTTGCCGGGTGGACCGGCGTCCGGGCCATCCTCTCCTTTGTGGACACCATCCTTCTGATGTGGAAGGTGCTGGTGCCCTGCCTGCTGCGGGGCTGGAACCCGGTCTGGCTGGCTCTGGCCATCGTGCTGGTGCTGACGGCCATGATCCTCAGCCTGATCTACGGCTTTGACCGCCGCTGTCTCGCCGCAACCTCTGGCGCGGCGCTGGGGATTGCCGTCACAGCATTGCTGGGGGTGCTGTTCACGAACCTGTTCCGCATCCACGGCGCCGTCATGGAATCCAGCGAGAGCCTGCTGTACGCCGGGTATCAGACACTGGACCTGACCCGTATTTTCATGGCCTCCATCTTCCTGGGATCCTCAGGCGCGGTGATGGACCTGTCGGTGGATATCTGCTCCGCCGTGTACGAGGTGGTGCAGAAGCGGCCGGACATCGGCGCCCGGGAGGCCATTTCCTCCGGCTTTGCCGTGGGCCGGGCCGCCTGCGGCTCCACAACCACCACACTGCTGCTGGCTTACTCCGGCAGTTACATTGCCCTGTTGATGGTGTTCATGGCCCAGGGCACGCCGGTGGAGTTTATCCTGAACTACAAGTATGTGGCGGCGGAGATCGTCCACACCATTGTGGGTTCCTTTGGCTTGGTAACCGTGGCGCCCCTGACCGCCATCACCAGCGGATTGCTGCTGACACAAAGGAGCGCGTAAGCCGCCTCAGGATATACAGCAAGGACATGGCCGCCCATTTGCCGGGGCGTCATGTCCTTGCTTTTATGACAGGAAGAATGCGGGGGCATGTCCTACCGCCAAACGGAAGACAGGATCCTGAGCTGCCGCGTCCTGATGGCGCACAGCTCATTGTAGTATTTCATATATGACTTCTTCTGCTGCCGCTGGAGATCCTGCTGATGCTGGAATGTTTTCCATGCAGGGCACGTTTTATGGCATCCGGGAGTGTGCCGGGGACAACTCTGCTGACAAGGGAGCATCATGGAACACCTCTTTGCTTTTGATGATTCCATTATAATGGAACTCTGCGTATTCATCTCTCCTGAATTTGTAAAATGCAGGAGAATTTTTCAGGCATCAAAGGAGTGCATGTGCTCGCAGCGGATTGCCGAGATTACACCAAACTTTTGATATTTGCCAAAAGAGCCGTCTGACCTGATAGCAGGGCAGACGGCTCTTTCAATGCAGACCGAACGGTATATCTTGTTATCCTGATGCGGGGCAGCCTTTTCCCAAGCGTTGCTTTTTGCCTTCATGCCGCTTTACGGCTTTGCAAAATAAGGCCCGCAGTCCGCCTCGTGGGTGTGGACATAGGTCCAGGTAAAGTCCTTATCCACCAGATACCAGTCCAGCCCGCCGGGCAGGGAGGGGATCTCCGCCATGGAGATCTCCTTGATCCGGGGCTGGCCCTGGGGCGGATACTCCTTATAAAAGCGGTAACATGCGGCGTCGGGCAGTTCCGCCAGGGCCTGCCGGGCTGCGTCGCCCTCCAGGCAGGGCGCCAGCTTTCGGGAAAAGATGTGCCAGAGGTAATTGCCGCCTGCCAGCACATACTTGCCCAAGTCCTCCTCGGACACGTCCGCCGCGAAGGCGTCCAGCCACCGATCCCGCACCTCCTTGATGGTGGAGGGGAAGGACTCCTCCCAGGGCGTCATCGTGGCCACCAGCCGGTTGATGGGCTGGCCCTGCTCATAGAACTTTGCCTCGTAGTCCGTCATGACGCCCACGGGGCCGTGCTCGTGGAGGTTCCGGGTGACCTCCGACAGGGTGAAGCCGAAGCGGGGGATCTCTTCCACGGAGAACTCGAACAGCCCCTGGTTGTCGGTCTTGAAATGGATCTGGCCGCCCTCCCGCAGCACCTGGCGGTAGAGCTTCAGGAAATTGCCGTGGGTCAGCCGCCGCTTGGCGTGGCGGTTGCTGGGCCAGGGATCGGAGAAATTCAGATAGATGCGGTCCACCTCGCCGGGGGCGAAGAAGGCGGGCAGCTGGTCCGCGTTGGCATCGATGAAGTAGACGTTGGTGAGGCCCGCGTTCACGCACCGCTCCATGGCCACCACCATGGCGTCCGGCACCATCTCCACGGCGATGAACAGCACGTCCGGCTCCGCCGCCGCCGTCCCGGCGGTGAAGCGGCCCTTGCCGCAGCCCAGCTCCAGCCGCAGCTCCCGGGCGCCGGGCATCAGCTCCCGCCAGCGGCCCCGGCGGTCATAGGGATCCCGGATCAGGCGGTCGCTGCAGCGATCCATCCGGGGGACCAGGTTTTTCTTTTTCCGCATTCGCATATCAAGACCCTCCTGGAGTCATAAAGTCGCGCAAAGCCACAAGTTCTTGTGGCGGCAGGTCGATTTTACCACAGGAGGTCGCCCCTGTAAATGGGTTTTCTGCCGGAAAAAGGCGCGCATAGGAGGCATGCGGCGCGGGCGATATGTTAATGACTTAACAAAATTGTATAAAATTTAACGAGTATTTTGTGTGAAGTGTAAAAAAGCGGGAAACAGGGGCGGCACAGCACAATTTGGACTTGATAAATGGGGGGCGGGCACCTATAATAAAGATTGTGAGTAAATTGGCAAACTACGGATTTGCTCTGTTTTCCCCCGCACGCATTAACGGTACGAAACACGGGTTCAAAACTGAAATAACAGGAGGAAAAAATTATGAAGGTAGCAATCTTTGGCGCCGGTACCATGGGCAGCGGCATCGCGCAGGTCTTCGCCGCGAAGGGCCACACCGCACTGATGTATGCAAGCTCTGTCGCTTCCGCCCAGAAGCACAAGGATAAGCTGGCCAAGTCTCTCCAGAAGCGCGTGGAGAAGGGCAAGATGACCCAGGAGGCTGTGGACGCCCTGCTGGCGAATGTCCTGGTGGAGGAGAAGGCCGCCTGCGCCGACGCCGATCTCGTCATTGAGTGCGTCAAGGAGGACATGGCTGTCAAGAAGGAGCTGCTGAACGAGCTGGACGCCCTGTGCAAGCCCGAGGCGATCTTTGCCTCCAACACCTCCTCTCTGTCCATCACCGAGATGGGCAACGGCCTGAACCACCCCGTCATCGGCATGCACTTCTTCAACCCCGTGCCCAGCATGAAGCTGGTGGAGATCATCCGGGGCGCCAACACCACCCAGGAGACCTTCGACTTCGTCTACAAGCTGTCCCAGGAGATCGGCAAGGATCCCGTCGAGGTCGCCGAGGCCCCCGGCTTCGTGGTCAACAAGATCCTGATCCCCATGATCAACGAGGCCATCGGCCTGGTGGAGACCGGCGTCGCCTCTGTGGAGGATATCGACAAGTCCATGCGCCTGGGCGCCAACCATCCCATGGGCCCCCTGGCTCTGGGCGACTTCATCGGCCTGGACGTGTGCCTGGCCATCATGGACACCCTGTACACCGAGACCGGCGATCCCAAGTACCGTCCCGCCCTGCTGCTGAAGAAGATGGTTCGCGGCGGCCTGCTGGGCAAGAAGACCGGCAAGGGCTTCTATGATTATTCCAAGTAAAACCTGATAGAAAAGGAGAAAATGGTATGGATTTTCATCTGTCTAACGAGCAGTTGATGCTCCGTAAGATGTACCGTGAATTCGCCGAGAACGAAGTCAAGCCCCTGGCTGAGGAGATCGACGAGGAGGAGCGCTTCCCCATGGAGACCGTGGAGAAGATGGCCAAGCTGGGGATGATGGGCATCTACTTCCCCAAGGAGTACGGCGGCGCCGGCGGCGACGTCCTCAGCTACGCCATGTGCGTGGAGGAACTGGCCAAGGTCTGCGGCACCACCGCCGTCATCGTCTCCGCCCACACCTCTCTGTGCTGCGCCCCCATCTTTGAGAACGGCACCGAGGAGCAGAAGCGCAAGTATCTGCCCGACCTGCTCAGCGGCAGGAAGATTGGCGCCTTCGGCCTGACCGAGCCCAACGCCGGCACCGACGCCTCCGGCCAGCAGACCACCGCCGTGCTGGAGGGCGACCACTATGTGCTGAACGGCTCCAAGTGCTTTATCACCAACGGCAATGTGGCCGATACCTTCGTGGTCTTCGCCATGACCGACAAGTCCAAGGGCAACCACGGCATCTCCGCCTTCATCGTCGAGAAGAGCTTCCCCGGCTTCTCCACCGGCAAGCACGAGAAGAAGATGGGCATCCGCGGCTCCTCCACCTGCGACCTGATCTTTGAGGACTGCATCGTTCCCAAGGAGAACCTGCTGGGCAAGGAAGGCAAGGGCTTCAAGATCGCCATGCAGACCCTGGACGGCGGCCGTATCGGCATCGCCGCGCAGGCTCTGGGCCTGGGCGAGGGCGCTGTGAACGAGGCCGTCAAGTACACCCAGGAGCGCGTCCAGTTCGGCCGCCGCCTGAGCCAGTTCCAGAACACCCAGTTCCAGCTGGCCGACATGCACTGCCGCATGCAGGCTGCCCAGTATCTGGTCTATGCCGCCGCCTGCAAGAAGCAGCTGCATGAGCCCTATTCCATGGACGCCTCCATGGCCAAGCTGTTCGCCGCCGAGGCCGCTTCCGATGTCACCCGCCGCGCCGTCCAGTTGTTTGGCGGCTATGGCTACACCCGTGAGTATCCCGTGGAGCGCATGATGCGCGACGCCAAGATCACCGAGATCTACGAGGG
>JAUNGH010000067.1 GCA_030524605.1 Oscillospiraceae bacterium
CGGAAGACCAAGATGCTGAAGGACGACGAGAAGGTCTCCGGCGAGGACTGCCGGGAGGGCCTGACCTGCGTCATATCCGTGAAGTTGACGGACGCCCAGTTCGAGGGACAGACCAAGGCCAAGCTGGGCAACAGCGAGATCCGGACGCTGGTCAACAACATCGTGGCTGACAAGCTGGACACCTTCCTGGAGGAAAACCCCCAGGTGGCTCGGATGATCCTGGACAAGGCGCTGATGGCCAACCGCGCCCGGGAGGCCGCCAAGAAGGCCCGGGAATCCGTCCGCCGCAAGACGGGGCTGGAGTCCGGCCAGATGCCGGACAAGCTTCAGGACTGCAACGAACGGGACCCGGCCCTTTGTGAGATCTACATCGTCGAGGGCGATTCCGCCGCAGGCTCCGCCATTCAGGGGCGGGACTCCCGGTTCCAGGCCATTTTGTCCATGTGGGGCAAGATGCTGAACGTGGAAAAAGCCCGGGCCGACAAGATTTACGGCAACGACAAGCTGTATCCCATGATCGTGGCCCTGGGCGCCGGCATCGGTGAGGAGTTCAACATTGACAAGCTGCGGTATCACAAGATCATCATCATGGCCGATGCCGATGTGGACGGCGCCCATATCCGCACGCTGCTGCTGACCTTCTTCTTCCGCTATATGCGGCCCCTGATCGAGCGGGGCTACGTCTATTCCGCCGTGCCGCCGCTGTACAAGCTGACCAGGGGCAAGACGCAGCGGGTGGCCTATTCCGACGAGGAACGGGACAAGATCTCCGCCGAGATGCGGGGGGACAACCCGAATGTGAAGATCGACATCTCCCGGTTCAAGGGCCTGGGTGAGATGGATCCCCACGAACTGTGGGAGACCACCATGGACCCGGAGAAGCGCACTTTGCGCCGCATCACGCTGGACGACGCCGTGAAGGCCGACGAGGTGTTCACCATCCTGATGGGCGAAAAGGTGGAGCCACGCAAGGAGTGGATCGAGACCAACGCCCAGTACGCGGTCAACATTGATATCTGAGGAGGTGACGGAACATGGGACACAACAGAGACTATAAACCGGAGGATATCGCATTTCCCAATCAGCTGATCACCGAATCAAAGCTGGTCGAGGAAATGGAAAAATCCTATATCGAATACGCCATGAGCGTCATCGTGGGCCGCGCCCTGCCGGACGTGCGGGACGGATTGAAGCCCGTCCACCGCCGCATCCTGTACGCCATGTACGAGGACGGCCTGACCTCCGACAAGCCGTTCAAAAAGTCCGCCACCTGCGTGGGCGACGTGCTGGGCCGCTACCACCCCCACGGCGACGCCTCCGTCTATGACGCCATGGTGCGTCTGGCCCAGGACTTCTCCATGCGCTATATGCTGGTGGACGGCCACGGAAACTTCGGCTCCGTGGACGGCGACCCCCCGGCGGCCTACCGTTATACGGAGGCCCGCCTGTCCAAAATCTCCAACGAGATGCTGCGGGACATCGACAAGGACACCATCAACTGGGATCCCAACTTTGACGAGTCCCGGAAGGAACCCCGGGTCCTCCCCGCCCGGTTCCCCAATCTGCTGGTCAACGGCTCCAGCGGCATCGCCGTGGGCATGGCCACCAACATTCCGCCCCACAACCTGCGGGAGGTTATCGGCGCCTGCATCTGTGTGCTGGACGATCCCAACGCGTCTCTTTCGGACCTGATGCAGCACGTCAAGGGGCCGGATTTCCCCACCAGGGGCATTATCATCGGCCGGTCCGGCATCCGGGCGGCTTACGCCACGGGCCGGGGCCGCATCATCATCCGCGCCCGGCATGAGTTTGAGGAGTTCGGCAACGGACGCACCCGCATTATCATCACGGAGCTGCCCTATCAGGTCAACAAGCGCCAGCTTATCAAAAACATTGCCGAGCAGGTGAAGGAAAAGCGGCTGGAGGGCATCTCCGACCTGCGGGACGAGACGGACCGCAACGGCATGCGGGTGGTCATTGAACTGAAGCGGGATGCCAACCCCCAGGTGGTGATGAACCGCCTGTTCAGCCAGACGGCGCTGCAGTCCTCCTTCGCCATCAATATGCTGGCCCTGGTGGACGACCAGAAGCAGCCCAAAATTCTGTCCCTGCGGCACATCATCGACGAGTACCTGACCTTCCAGGAGGAGATCATCGTCCGCCGGACGAAGTACGACCTGAAAAAAGCCCAAGAGCGTGCCCATCTGCTGGAGGGCCTGCTGGTGGCCCAGGACAACATCGACGAGGTCATCAGGATCATCCGCACCAGCTACGACGACGCGAAGGAGCGCCTGTGCGCCCGCTTCGGCCTGGACGACATCCAGGCCCAGGCCATTCTGGACATGCGGCTGAAGGCTCTCCAGGGCCTGGACCGGGAGAAGCTGGAGAGTGAGTACAAGGAGCTGGAGGAAAAGATCGCCTGGTACAACAAGATCCTCTCCGACGACGGCCTGGTGCGCCAGATTCTGAAAGAGGAATTGCAGGCCATTTCCGATAAGTTTGGCGACAGCCGCGTCACCGAGATCCAGGATGTGGAGGACGAGATCGACATCGAGGATCTGATCGAGGAGGAGGAGTGTGTCTTCACCCTGACCCAGGCGGGCTATATCAAGCGCACCCCCGTCAGTGAGTATGCCGCCCAATCCAAGGGCGGCATGGGCAAAAAAGGCATCACCACCCGGGAGGAGGATTATGTGGTGGACGTGTTCACCGCCTCCACCCACGACTATATCCTCTTTTTCACCGACACCGGCAAGGTATACCGGAAGAAGGGCTATCAGATCCCCGAGTCCGGCAAGGCCGCCAAGGGCACCAACATCGTCAACATCCTCCAGGTGGAGCAGGGCGAGCGGGTCCAGACCATGATCCACACCCGCTCCATTGAGGACGACGGTCGGTTTTTGTTCATGGTGACGCGGAACGGCACCGTCAAGCGCCTGCCCGCCAACACCCTGAAGAACCTGCGGAACAACGGCATCCGCGCCCTGCGGATGGACGAGGGAGACCGGCTCATCACCGTGCGGGAGACCGACGGCAGACAGAGGATCCTGATCGCCACCCATGACGGACAGGCCGTCTGCTTCGACGAGAACAAGGTCCGTCCCATGGGCCGCGACGCCGTGGGCGTTCGGGGCATCCGCCTGCGGGAGGGAGACTATGTGGTCGGGGCTGCCCGGGCCATCGAGGGCAAATGCGTCCTCTCCATCACGGAGCGTGGCTACGGCAAGCGAACGCCGGTGGAGGAATACCGCATCACGGACCGCGGAGGTCTCGGCATCAGGAACTACGCCATTACGGAGAAGACCGGCCCCGTGGTGGGCATCAAGGTGGTGGACGGCAGCGAGGACCTGCTGCTGGTGACCCAGGCGGGCATCCTGATCCGCACCGCCGTGGAAAATATCAAGCTGACCACCAACCGCGCCACCCAGGGCGTCATCGTCATGCGCTTCAAGGAGGAGGGCGACCGCGTCATCTCCCTGGCGCTGACCGAGCGGGAGGAGACGGATGCTGGTGCGGAGACTGCTGAAGGCAACGGCCCTGGCGAAATGCCCGCGGAGAAATAAGAGAGGAGCAGAGCCAATTTGGTTTTTACGATCATCCTGCTGGGCCTGATCGGCGCTGCTTTAGGCGGCGGAGCGGGGTTTTTGTATCTCTGGGCAATCAAACGGCTCGCAAAAAAGAAGACGTCCGTTCCGTCCGGGGAGCCCCGCACTCAAAACTGTGAAAACGCCGCCGTGCGGAAGCAGTTCTTTCAGCTGCGCAGCCAGTTAGACAGTGGTCTGCTGACGAAAGAAGAATACGCGGCGAAAAGGCAGGAAATTCTAAAGAGCCAATGAGAGGAGAGAAAGCAGCCTGCGCTGCTTTCCCTTCTCTGCGGAGAATTTTATGAAAACAGTCACCATCTATACCGACGGCGCCTGCTCCGGCAATCCCGGCCCCGGCGGCTGGGGAGCCATATTGATCTACGGCGACCACAGGCGGGAGCTGTCCGGCGGCGAAGCGGAAACCACCAACAACCGCATGGAGTTGACCGCCGTCATCCAGGCCCTGTCTCTTTTGAAGGAGCCCTGTATCGTGGATCTGTGGTCCGACTCCAAATACGTTATCGACGGTCTTGAAAAGGGCTGGGCCAGGGGCTGGCAGAGGCGGGGCTGGGTCAAGAGCGACAAAAAGCCGGCCCTGAATCCGGACCTGTGGGAGCGGCTTCTGGAGCTGACGGATATTCACTCCCTGCGCTATCACTGGGTCAAAGGCCACGCAGACAATGAATATAATAACCGCTGTGACCAGCTGGCGGTGGCGGAGAGCCGAAAGTACAAATAGTAGGTCCGTGTGGCCTGGGGTCCCGCAGCGCGGGGCGGCGCGAAAGCGCCGTGCAAGCATTTTGCGCAGGGCGGATTCATTCCGCCCGGAGCAAATGAGATCAAAGGACTCCCATCCGGCAAGCCGGATGGGAAAACCACGCAGAGAATACACGCGGCAACCGCTGCGATGAATTGGCGGTGGCGGGGAACCGGAAGTAACAAACAGACAAAATTCAGGTCCGTGTGGAAAACGGGCCTGAATTTTTTGAGCATGAAAAGGGCGTCCGGCACAGGTAATCGTTTTCTCGGGCAAACATTCACAAACTGTTCACAGACAAATCATAATTCTGCAAAAATTCTCGGGTATCTTAATACTCAAGCAAAGGGTCCTCCCAACCCGATGCGTTTTCTCCCTCCTAAAACACACACAGCAGAAGGGCCGCCAATGGCGGCCCTTCTGCTGTTATCCCAATCTTGCATTTTTTCCGCAGGGGGGGTAAGATAAAGCCATCAAAACATCTTTTTCAGGAGGTCGTTTCCATGAAAGACGGTTTCATCTCTGTTGCCTGCGGCACGCCGAAGCTGCGGCTGGCCGACTGCCACTATAACGCGGAGCAGACCTTTACCATGATGCGCAAGGCCGGCAAGGCCGGCGTCAAGGTGCTGGTGCTGCCGGAGCTGGGCCTGACGGGCTACACCTGCGGCGACCTGTTCTATCAGGACACGCTGCTGCGGGGCGCGGAGGAGGCTCTTGCCACCGTTTTGGAGGCCACCCGGAACCTGGAGGTGGTAACTGCGGTGGGATTGCCGGTGCGGGTTAATAGCAAATTGTATAACTGCGCGGCAATTATACAGAAAGGACAGATTTTGGGCCTGGTTCCCAAGAGCCATCTGCCCAATTACGGCGAGTTTTATGAAAAGCGGCAGTTTGCCCCGGCGCCGGAAGCTGGCACATTTGTAACGCTCTGCGGACAGGAGGATATCCGGTTCCAGGCGGGACAGGTGTTTCGGTGCATCAATATCCCGGACCTGGCCCTGGGCTTTGAGATCTGCGAGGACCTGTGGACGCCGGAGTCTCCTTCCGTGAACATGGCCCGGGCGGGAGCCACCGTCATCGGCAACCTGTCCGCCAGCAACGATCTCGTAGGAAAGGATGCCTACCGCCGCCAATTGGTGACCATGCAGTCCGCCAAGCTGCTGTGCGGCTATGTGTATTCCAGCGCCGGGGAGGGCGAGTCTACCTCTGACGTGGTGTTCGGCGCCCATCAGATGATCGCGGAAAACGGCACGCTTCTGGCGGAGCGGCGGTTTGACGGCGGCCTGCTGGTCTCGGAGATCGATGTCCAGCGGCTGGCCTATGAGCGCCGCCGGACCCAGGTGATGGACGAGGCGTCTGCCCCCGGCGCGGCATTCTCCCTGACGGTCTCCCCCACCAAGCTGACCCGCTACGTCGCCCCCCAGCCCTTCGTCCCCGAGGGCAAGGAGGACCGGGACGCCCGCTGCCGGGAGATCCTGCTGATCGCCTCCCTGGGCCTGAAGCAGCGGCTGGAGCACACCGGGGCGAAAACCGCCGTGGTGGGCCTTTCCGGCGGGCTGGACTCCACCCTGGCTGTTCTCATCACCGGCCTTGCCATGAAGATGCTGGACCGGCCCATGACGGACATCGTGGCCGTCACCATGCCCTGCTTCGGCACCACCGACCGCACCAGGAACAACGCCGTGATCCTGGCGGAGGAGATGGGGGCCACCCTGCGCACCGTGGATATCTCAAACACCGTCCGCAGCCACTTCCGGGACATCGGCCACGATATGGCGGACCACTCCGTCACCTTTGAAAACGGCCAGGCACGGGAGCGCACCCAGGTCCTGATGGACATTGCCAACGCCACCGGCGGCATCGTCATCGGCACCGGGGATCTCAGCGAACTGGCCCTGGGCTGGTGCACCTACAACGGCGACCACATGAGCATGTACGGCGTCAACGCCTCCATCCCCAAGACCCTGGTGCGGCATCTGGTGCGGTACCTGGCCCGGGACAACGCCGAGAGCGACGAGGCTCTCCACGACGTGCTGGAGGACATTCTGGACACTCCCGTCTCCCCGGAGCTGCTGCCCGCCGTCAAGGGAGAGATCAGCCAGCGGACGGAGGATCTGGTGGGGCCCTACGAGCTGCACGACTTCTTTCTGTATTATATCCTCCGCTGGGGTTTCTCTCCCCGGAAGGTCTACCGTCTGGCCCTGTACGCTCTGGATAAGCAGTACAGCCGGGACGTGATCCTGAAGTGGCTGAAGACCTGCTACCGCCGCTTCTTTACCCAGCAGTTCAAGCGCAACTGCCTTCCCGACGGCCCCAAGGTGGGTTCCGTGGCCCTGTCTCCCCGGGGCGACTGGCGGATGCCCAGCGACGCGAAGTGGGCACTGTGGCAGGCAGAGCTGGAGACCTTGCAGTAAAGCGGATCGGTTTCAACAGAAACAGGCCCGGTGTGGAATGTTCCACACCGGGCCTTGACGGTTTTCATCTCAGGTCCGCAGCACAGATTTCCAGGCGGCGGAAACCGGACAGTGGGTTTCGGCGTCCAGGAAAAACACCTGAAGGGTGTCTGCCGCCGCAGAGGGTGTCCAAGTGATGGCGGCGCTGCTGGTGCCCCCGGCCGTACAGACGAGCTTCCCGCCGGCATATCCGGCCAGAAGGACCCTGACGCCGCCGGGCGCGCCTGTGAATGTGACGGTGAGAGAGGTCCCGTTATAAGAGAAGGACGCCAGCGCCGGGATCACCCAGGCATCCCGTTTCAGCTTGTTCACACCCTCCGCGTCGGAGAAGGAATAGCCGCAGAGGGAGCAGGTCCAGTACTGCAGATTTCCATCTTCCGTATAGGTGGCGGCCTTTGCCGGCGTTTCCGTCAGCTCGTGGCCGGTGGTGAAACAGGGCGGCTCATACACGGCGAATGGGATTCCGTTTTCCCCGGCGTACCGCTGGGCATAGCTGTCCTCCTCCCCGCAGATGGTCAGGCCGTCGCACCAGTCAAACGCATCGTAGCTGATGGAGGTCACACTGGGTGGAATCAGCAGGCTGGTCAGGCTGTCACAGGCTCGGAACGCCTGTGTAAGGATAGAAGTCACGCCGTTTGGGATATTGATGGAGACCAGAGAGCTGCACTTATTGAACGCCCAGCCGCGGATGGTGGTCACACTGTCCGGAAGGGTGACGCTGACAATATCTGTGCGGTAGGAGAACGCCGAAGAGCCGATGGCGGTCACGCCGTCCGGGACCGTCACATTGCCGCCGGGGCCGGTGTACCGTGTCAGCACGCCGTCCTCATCAATGACAAAGTCGGCAGGGTCGGAGTAGTCAAAAAAGTCCACCTGATAGGAAAAGTCCACCGGATTTCCGCTCCGGTCCGTCAGGCCGTCGATCCGGACGCGGTAAGTTCCCTCATACGCGGATACGCCGTCGGGACGGAAGATGATGCAGTTTGAGACACCGTAGCCGTTGCTGTCCACATTCAGATACAGAGCGTTGTTGGGGTTGTAAGTATCTGTGCCGGACAGCGTCCACACGCTGCCGTCGCTCATCCTGGTCAGTGTGACGGTGATGGCCGGCATGCTGGGCTGTGCATACATCAGGGGATTGAGGGTGACGCTCCAGGCCATATCCCCGTCAAACAGTCTGCCTGGGAAATTTCCCGAGGCCGGCCAGCCGATGAAATCATAGTCACATCCCGTGCCGGATCTGTCAAATACCTTTTCAGCCGTGCGGGAACCGGCGTATCCGAAGCCCACCTTGCCCATGGTGGGGTTCAGCTGCCAGCGGCGGTGGCCCAGCATGGCGATATTGCCGGAGTCGCTGTCATCCATAAAGCCATCCACCGCCCCAGTCAGCGTGTATCCCCAGGCAATATTGCTGCTGGAGGTGGCGGCCCTGCCCAAAGTGTAAAAGGCATCGTCCATATCGGCGGGCTGCGGGGGATAGTGGGAAAAATCCGAAGCAGCCAGCAGCACCGCGCCGTACTGGGCGTTTTCGCACAGAGCGCTGTCCAGTTCCACGGCAGGAAGGCCCGCGATGCGCCGCAGGGCGTTCAGCCGGCCTGCAGCCGCCTGCAGGGCCTCCGGGTTCACCCTGCCGGGGGCATAGGGAGCCGTTATGGACGGCTCCTCCTCATAAAGGCCGTCCGGCAGCGCCAGCGGGTTTTCCGTCAGCAGCTGCACGATCTCCTCCTGCGTCAGCTTGGACAGGGCGGTGCTGCCGCTGCTCCGGCTGCCATCCGGGTCCGCCGCCAGGGCGGTCGAAGGCAGCAGCAGGCAAATGGACAGGGTCAGTATCAAAAAAAGCAATTTTTTTCGCATATCGCCGTTCCCCCTTTTGGAAAAGTATAGTATAGGTGCAAAAAGATGTCAATTTTCTTTTCCGAAAAAAGAGGGACCACCGGCTTGGCCGGTGGTCCTTTCAATTTACTTCCGGAATTCATCCACCTGGAGACACCGGGTGGCGTTGAGGATGGCGATGAAGGCCACGCCCACGTCGGCGAACACAGCTTCCCACATGGTGGCAATGTTGAAAACGCCCAGGATCATTACGCCGAACTTGACGATAAGAGCGAACCAGATGTTCTGATTCACGATCCGCAGCGTCTTGCGGGAGATACGCATGGCGGTGGCGATCTTGGAGGGCTTGTCGTCCATCAGCACGATGTCGGCGGCCTCAATGGCGGCGTCGGAGCCCAGAGCGCCCATGGCGATGCCGATGTCCACCCGGCTCAGCACCGGGGCGTCGTTGATGCCGTCGCCCACGAAGGCCACTTTTCCGTTCCGGGACTTCTCCGCCAGCAGCTTCTCCGTCAGGTCCACCTTGTCCGCGGGCAGCAGCTCGGCGTGGTACTCGTCCACCCCCAGATCCGCTGCCACGGCCTTGGCCACCGCGTCGGTGTCGCCGGTGAGCATGACGGTCTTCTTCACGCCGCTGGCCTTCAGGTCCGCAATGGCGGCTCTGGCGTCCTCCTTCGGCAGGTCGGAGATGACGATGTGTCCGGCGTAGGCGCCGTCCACCGTCACATGGACGATGGTGCCCGTCAGCTCGCAGGGAGCGGCGGACAGGTGCTGCCGCTCCATCAGGCGGCTGTTGCCGACGGAGACCGCCTTGCCGTCCACCCTGGCGCAGACGCCGTGGCCGGCAATCTCCTCCACGTCCGCCACACGGGCGGCATCCAGCGGGGTTTTGCAGGCGGCCCGCAGGGAAAGCGAAATGGGATGGTCGGACCAGTGCTCCGCCAGGGCGGCGTATTCCAGAACCTGCCCGGCGGTGAAGGGCTCCTCGGGATGGACCGCGGTGACGGTAAAGGTGCCCTTTGTCAACGTGCCGGTCTTGTCGAAGACCACGGTCTCCGTCCTGGCCAGGGCCTCTAAGTAGTTGCTGCCCTTCACCAGAATGCCGCACTTGGACGCGCCGCCGATGCCGCCGAAGAAGCTGAGGGGCACGGAGATGACCAGCGCGCAGGGACAGGAGATGACCAGGAAGATCAGTGCCCGGTGGAGCCAGTTGGCCCAGCCGGTGCCCGCCAGAAAGGCCGGCTGCCCGGCGGCGGGGATCAGGGCCAGGGCAAGGGTGGGGATCAGAAACAGCGCCGCCGCCGCGACGACCACACAGGGGGTGTAGTACTTGGCGAAGCGGGTGATGAAATTCTCACTGGTGGACTTCTTCTCGCTGGCGTTTTCCACCAGATCCAGGATCTTGGACACCGTGGACTCCTCACAGGGCCGTGTGACCTTGATGCGCAGCAAGCCGGACTGGTTGACGCAGCCGCTGAGACACAGGTCGCCGGGGGCCACGTCCCGGGGCACGGACTCGCCGGTCAGGGCGGCGGTGTCCAGAGAGGAGCTGCCCTCCAGCACCATGCCGTCCAGGGGCACCCGCTCGCCGGGCTTCACCACCACCACGGCGCCCACCGCCACGTCCTCCGGATCCACCTCTTCGATCTCGCCGTCCTCCCTCTCCAGATTGGCAACGTCGGGGCGGATGTCCATCAGGGCGGCGATGGACTGCCGGGACTTGCCCACGGCGTAGTCCTGGAACAGTTCGCCCACCTGGTAGAACAGCATGACGAACACGGCCTCGGCGTACTCCCCGGTGCCGAAGGCGCCCACGGTGGCCAGGGCCATGAGGAAGTTCTCGTCGAACACCTGGCCGTTGCGGATGTTGCGGACGGCCTTGTACAGCACGTCCCAGCCGATGACGGCGTAGGGCGCCAGATAGCACGCTGCCGTGAGCCAGCCCCGCTCCGGCAGGACCGCCAACGCGCTCAGCAGCTTCACCAGCACCAGCAGCGCCGCCGCGGCGAGGATGCGCCACAGCATCTTCCGCTGCTTTTTCGTCAGATTTTGCATAAAAAAGACCTCCTTTGCCTGAAAAAGGGTCAAAATGAGGCCAGGGTCCTCCCGGACTGGACACTGGCCCAAGGGCCGCTGATGTTCCCCGGGGGATGGATCTCCATCCCCCGGGGTGAGGGATCTCACACGGACAGCTCGCAGTCCGGCTCCACCTTTTTGGCGGTGGCGATGACCTGGTTCAGGATGTCGTCGAACCGGGCGTCGTCGGCGTCCAGGACCAGCTTCTGGGCCATAAAGTTGATGGTGA
>JAUNGH010000068.1 GCA_030524605.1 Oscillospiraceae bacterium
GGCAAAAAACTCCTGGAGGTTATGGAGCATCCTGTTTCCCTGGAGGAAGAGATGATGGAGGAGCACGAGCATCATCATGGTCATCACCACCACCATCACGATGAGGAATGCTGCGGTCATGATCATGAGCACCATCACCACGATCATGATGAGCACGAACATCATCATGACCACGACCATGAACACCACCACGACCACGACCATGAGTGCGACGACCCCAACTGCTCCTGCCACCATCACCACCATCACGCCGACGAGGTGTTCGCCTCCTGGGGCAGAGAAACGCCCAAGCCCTTCACCCAGGCGGATATCGCGCGCATCCTGACCGCGCTGGACTCCGGCGAGTACGGCAGGATCCTGCGGGCCAAGGGCATTGTGAACGGCGAGAACGGCGCGTGGATCGAGTTCGACTACGTGCCCGAGGAGCATGATATCCGTACCGGCCACCCCGACTACACCGGCCGCCTGTGCGTCATCGGCGCCGAGCTGGACGAGCACAAGCTGGCGGAGCTGTTCGGCCTGTAAGGGCAGGAAAGGAAACGGACTTTACAATGGCTGATATTCCTGTTTATCTGATTGCCGGATTTCTGGACGCCGGCAAGACCGATTTCATCAACGGCATCCTTCAGGACGGCTTCGCCCGGCAGGACAAGACCCTTCTCATCTGCTGCGAGGAGGGCGAGCTGGAGTACGAGAAAAACGCCCTGGACAACGTGACCGTCGTCACCGTGGAGGATGAGGAGGATCTGAAATGCTCCCAACTCAAGGAGTGGGAGAAGCAGTACAAGCCCAAGCAGGTCCTGATCGAGTACAACGGCATGTGGCAAATGGAACGCCTTTACAGGGACGTGCTGCCCGCCAACTGGGTGCTGTACCAGATCATGACCTTCGTGGAGGCCTCCACTTTTGAGGTGTATGCCAAAAACATGGGCCAGCTGATGATGGAGAAGGTCACCAACGCGGACATGCTGGTGTTCAACCGCTGCACGCCGGAGCTGCGGGACGCCCTGCGGAAGAGAAATTTGCGGATGGTGAACCGCCGGGCGGACATGTATCTGGAGATGACCGACGGTACCAGCGAGGATTACAACAACGACGACACCTGCCCCTTTGACCTGACCCAGGAGGTGGTGGACATCCCCGACGACGATTACGGCGTCTGGTATGTGGATGTCATGGACCACCCGGACCGCTGGGCGGGAAAGATGGTCCACATGAAACTCATCATGTGCCACTCCAAAAAGTACCCCGGCATCCACTGCCCTGGCCGGTTCGCCATGGTGTGCTGTGAGAACGACGTCCAGTTCCTGGGACTCATCGCCAAGGGTATGAACCTGAACCAGTACGACAACCGGGACTGGATTGAGGTCTCCGCCCGGATGGCCGTGGAGAACCACAAGGCCTACAAGGGCAAGGGCCCGGTGATGCACGTCATCTCCATCGGCCCCTGCGAAAAGCCCGCCCAGGAGGTCGTCACCTTCTGACAAAACCCAATACGTTTTGTAGAATGATGCCGAAAAACGCCCCTCCGTTTTCAAACGGAGGGGCGTTTTGTCACGCCGCCCAATGGGCCGCCCCTTCCGGACGGCTGTCCAGCGGCTGCTGATCTTGATCCAGCAGCGTCAAGGAATGCGCCCCGATATCCGCCGTATCCGGCAGCAGGAATATATCCAGCACCTGCCCGTCTTCGATGGGGCAGGTATAGGTGATGCCGCTGTTTTGGAAGGTATAATAAGCGGCATCTTCCGGCAGTTCCCCGCCGCAAAGGATGATGACCGCCTCCCGGGGGTTCCCGAAATTCCAGCTCCCCAATGTCCCGGATTCCAGCCGAGGCTTTCCGCCTCCGCCGCGCCATCGGTCTTTGAACAGCCTGTCCTGGTCATAGACACACATGGCCCAGCCCCCCTTGCCGTCCGTACAGAGGGCCGCCAGATAATCTCCCCGCCGTTCCAGTTCCGCGATTTGCAGGTGCTCATAGTCGAATTCCGGCGTAAAGCTCCGCCTGGGGCGGCCCAGGTACTCCGCCGCTTTCCGCGCCAGCCCCGGCCCGTCCGTCTCCCCCACACTGGTAAAATAGTGGTATCCCGTCCAGCTGGCAGCAAGCACCGCCAATATCAAAAGCGTTGCCAGCACGCCCCGCCGCGCCATCCCGGCGTTTTGCCGCAGGGTCTCCACGATCTGGCTTCCCGCTTCCCGGGGCAGCTCCTCCGCCGTCAGCTCCCGGCCACTCAAAAGCTCGCTGACGGACAGGCCCAGGGCCTCTGCCAGAGGCTCCAGGCTGTCGATGGCGGGCATGCCCCGGCCCGTCTCCCAGCGGCTCACCGCCTTGTCCGTCACATGGAGCCGCTCCGCCAGCTCCGCCTGGCTGAGATCCAGCGCCCTCCGGCGGGCGGCAATTAACTGTCCCGTGGCTTTTGCATCCACAAAATCATCTCCTTCACTGACGGTATTTTACCATTTTCCGGGCAGAAAAGCATCCTACGGGCCGTAGAATCGGGGCAGATTGCCTGTCGTTCTTGCATTTTCCGGCAAAAGCCATATAATAGAGGTATTCTTCTGAAAATCTCTCAGAAAGGACTGCTGTTTTGAAGATTCGTGAACGATTTCCCAGATACCGCCTGTCCCTGCCGCTGACGCTGCTGGCGGCGGTGCTGCTTGCCGGGTGCATCACCCTGCTGGCCCTGTGGTGCCAGCCCAACGCCCTGCGGACGGTGCTGGCGCAGTTCAAGTCCCAGCCCCTGCTGATCGTGCTGAACGCCATGCCCGTCGGGCTTCTGCTGCTGGCCTTCACCTGCCTGTTCCGAAATGTGTTTTTCGGCGCGGCGGCGGTAAACTTCGGCGTGTGCGCCCTGTCCATTGCCAACCGCATCAAGATCGAGGTCCGGGACGAGCCGGTTTTCCCCCGGGACTTCGGCCTTTTGAAAGAGGTCGGCAGCGCCATGGGGAGCTACGACATCCGGTATCCGGTGAATGTTATCGCCGTGGTGGTGCTGACCACGCTGGTGCTTGCGGTTTTGGGCGTTTTCATTGGTTGTAAACCCCTTTCCCTTGCCAGTTTTAAGATCCGGCGCAAGCCGGGGGCCTTTGGGGCCCTTGCGCGGCGCAGCCGGCTGAGCAGCTGGCTCTGCCGCCTGGCCGGCGCCGCCGCCAGCGTTTTGGTGCTGGCGGGGCTGATTTTGACGGTCTACGCCTCCAAGGATCTGTATGAATCCTTCCGGGTGTCCAACGCCTATTATATCCCCTCGGTATTCAATGAGCTGGGCTTCCCCTACTGCTTCTGCCACCAGTTCACCACCTACCCCATCGACAAGCCGGAGAGCTTCAGCAAGGCGGAGGCCGCCGCCTGGGAGACCGGGGACCGGCACGGGCAGGGGAAGGACGTCAACGTCATTATGGTGATGAACGAGGCCTTTTCCGACATCACGGACAGCCCGGTCTTCACCTATGGCCCGGAGGACGATCCCCTGCCCAATCTCCACGCCCTGCGGCAGGATCCCCACGCCATTTCCGGCCATGTGGTGGTGCCCGGCTTTGCGGGCGGCACCGCCAACACAGAGTTCGATGTGCTGACGGGCATGCAGACCAACGCCCTGTCCGTCTCCGCGACCTCCGCTTTCCGGGTGGTAAACCGGGATCTTGACAGCCTGTTCCGGGTGTTCGGCGGCGACGGCTACCATACCTCCTTCTTCCACCCCGGGGACGACTGGTTCTACAACCGGGAAAACGTCTACCGCTGGTTCGGCGCGGAGGAGACGGTGTTCGCCGACCAGATGGAGAATTTGGCCTACAAGGGCCGCTGGGTCACGGACGACTACATGGCGGGCCTGATTGAGCAGGCGTTTGAGGAGGCCATGGCAAACGGCGAAATGCTGTTCCACTACACCACTACCATCCAGAACCACATGTCCTACACCGCCGACAAGTACGGCGAGGGCTACGGCTTCCCGCCGGTTCAAACCTCCGCCGCCCTGTCCGACGAGGTGCGGACCATGCTGGAGGTCTATATCGAGGGTGTCCGGGACGCGGACGCCATGCTGGGCCGCCTGCGGGGCTATTTCGCGGCCCAGGATGAGCCGGTGGTGCTGGTGTTCTGGGGCGACCACCTGCCCTATCTGGGGGATCAGCAGCTGGGCTACCGGGAGCTGGGCATGACCGGCGACAGCCTGGTCTGGGATCATTTGACCTCCTACTGCACGCCCTATGTGATCTGGGCCAACGACGCGGCGGCGGAGACGCTGGACTGGGACGCCGCCGTGGCGGCGTTGGAGCTGCCACAGGACACGGAGACCATCTCCGCAGCTTTTCTGGGGGCCACAGTGCTGGAGTTGACAGGCCGCAGCGGCGAAAGCCCCTGGTTCGACTTCCTGAACCAGCTGCGGCGGATGGCGCCGGTGGTGCAGAAAGACATGTATCTGCTGCCCGGAAGCGGCCTGGTCTTCCAGGAGGATCCGGACGGAGACGGCAGCGAGACCCGGCAGGCCCTGCGGGACGCCCTGGCAAAGTGGCGGAAGTGGAGCTATTACAAGCTGTGCTATAAGGATGTGACATGATGAGCAGCCGTCAGATGGCTCTGTGCGGCGTGCTGACCGCCCTGGCGGTAGTGATCCTGCTGCTGGGAGGCGCCACCGGCATCGGGACGTTTGCCGCTCCGGTGCTGGCGATGGCGGCGCTGTTGCCGGTGCTGGAGGAGTACGGTGCAAAATCCGCCGGGACTGCTTACGGGGCGGCGGCGCTTCTGGCCCTGCTGCTGGCGCCGGACCGGGAGCTGGCGCTGGTGTACGCGGGCTTTGGGTGGTATCCCATCCTGCGGCCCCGGATTGCCCGCATTTCCTCCCGTTTGGCGCGGACGGCGGCGCGGCTGGTGATCTGCAACGGCGTGATTTTGGTGTTGTATGGCGCGCTGCTGCGCCTTCTGGGACTGACCGCCGATTTGGCCGGGGCCTCCCGGGTGATGAACGCCGCCCTGCTGGTGCTGGGGAATCTGGTGTTTTTGCTGCTGGATGTGGTGCTTGCACGGCTGACAAACCTGTGGCGGCGGAAGCTGCGGAAACGGTTTTTCCATACCTGAAACAGAAAGGGGGGACTGCCTTTGGCAGTCCCCCCTTCAAAACTTTTTGAGGAGTGATTTCCCCTCCTCGCGGACAGGCCGGAACACATCGGCGCGGACTGACAGGCGAATGCCCTGTGGGATGGGCATATCCGCCCCTGCAATTGGGGTATGGAAGCGGCAGGCAAACGGCGGGCAGGGCGTCCCGCCCTGCGGAGCAGCGTGAGGTAGCAGCCGGCGCGGCGGCAGTGAAAAGCGAAGCAGCGCCCATGGGATTTCGGCCCGATCTTGTGCCCCATTCACGTGGCGGAAAGGAGGCAATGCCCGCCCGGCCCCCTTCCCGCGCCCAGGGCAAAACCCCGCAGGTTCCGCCAAAGGCCCCCTGCCAAGTGCGCATCCCGCAGCAGTATTACTCCGCGCCGCCCTTTTCCGGGTGAAAATGCCTCCACACCGCCTCTGCTGCGGAACGCGGCACCACGGCGGCCAGCGTCTCCACATCCGCCTCCCGGATCGCTTTGATCGTGCCGAAGTGCTTCCGCAGGGCGTCCCTCCGCTTGGGCCCCACGCCGGGGATGTCGTCCAGGGCGGACTTCATGGCGCTTCTGGTGTGGCTCTCGTGGTGATAGGTGATGGCGAAGCGGTGGGTCTCCTCCTGGATCTGTCCGATCAGGGAAAACACCGCCTGATTGCCCACAATGCCGATCTCCCGGCCGTCCGGCGTCATCAGCGCCCGGGTGCGGTGGCGGTCGTCCTTTACCATGCCGAAGATGGGCACCCCTACGCCAAATTCCTCTGCCACCGCCAGGGCGGCCCGGGCGTGGGTCTCGCCGCCGTCGATGAGGAACACATCTGGCAGGGGCAGGAACTTCTCGTCCCCGTCGGCGGCCCGCTGGAGCCGGCGGCGCAGGACCTCCTGCATGGAGGCGTAGTCATCCGGATGGCCTTCCAGCTCGCGGATCTTGAAGCGGCGGTAGGCGGACTTCAGGGGCCGGGTGCCGCTGTATACCACCATGGAGGCCACGATGTCGCTCCTGCCGGTGTTGGAGATATCGAAGGACTCCATCCGCCTGGGCGGCGTGGGCAGGTCCAGCATCCTGCCCAGCAGCTCCAGGGTGTGGGCGGTGCGCTCCTCCGCGGTGGTGGCCCGCTCGGCCTCCTCGGCGGCGTTTCTGCGGGCCATGTCCCGCAGGTCCGCCTTCTCCCCCCGCTGGGGGACGTGGACCCAGACCTTGTGGCCCGCCCGCTTTGTCAGGACCTCGGAGAGGCTCTCGCAGTACCCCTCTGTCTCCGTGGGCAGCAGGATCTCATGGGGCAGGATGGCCCGGGGCAGGTAGTACTGGGCCGTCAGGGCGGAGAGCATCTCCGCCTCCGTCTCCTCGATGGGGGCGGTGAACAGCTCCGTCTCCCGGCCCGCCAGATTGCCCTCCTCCATGTGGAGGATGGCGTAGCAGCACTTTCCCTCGCCCTTATAGACGCCCCAGATATCCGTGTCGGCGCAAAGCCCGGCGATGACCGTCTGCTTCTTCGCCAGGGCGCTGATGGCGCTGATGCGGTCCCGCAGCAGTGCCGCCTGCTCAAACCGCAGTGCCTCCGCCTCAGCCTCCATCTCCGCCGTCATCTCCCGCAGGAGCTGCTTGGATTTCCCCTCCAGCATCTGGCATGCCTGACGGATACGGCGGTTATACTCCTCCGCCGTCATTTCCGGGCGGCAGAAGCCGTCGCACCGGCCCATGTGGAAGTTCAGACAGGGCCGTTCCGCCCCGATGTCCCGGGGGAATTTCCGGCTGCAGGTGGGCAGCCGCAGGGCGGCCAGCACCGCGTCCAGGGCCTGCCGGGTCTCGAACCGGCCGCCGAAGGGCCCGAAGTACTTCGCGCCGTCGTTGGCCCATTTGTGAACCATGGAAAAGCGGGGATAGGTCTCCCTGGAAAGGCGGACAAAGGGGTAGCCCTTGTCGTCCTTCAGCAGAATGTTGTAGCGGGGCATGTGGCGCTTGATGAGGGAGTTTTCCAGCACCAGGGCCTCGAACTCGCTGGAGACGAAAATGGTGTCAAAATGATCCACCTGGCTGACCATCTGCCGCGTCTTCACGGTGTGGGAGGCGCTGTCCTGAAAGTACTGGCTGACCCGGTTTTTCAGCTTCTTGGCCTTGCCCACGTAGATGACCTTGCCCGTCTTGTCCATCATCAGATAGACGCCGGGCAGCAGGGGCAGGTCGTTGGCCTTTTCCTTCAATTCCTCCCTTGTCACAGACGCGCCTCCTCTCTCTTTTCAGTATGCCCAGTGTAACAAAAAAGACGGCCCTGCGCAAGCAGGGCCGCGTGGGATCTGTATCCGTTCCTTATTCGCCGAAGTTGTCGTTGACCAGCTCCACCAGGGCGCCGACAGCTTCCTTCTCATCAGCGCCGTCGGCGATCAGGGTGATGGTGGTCCCCTTCACGATGCCCAGGGACAGAACACCCAGCAGGCTCTTGGCGTTGACGCGGCGGTCCTCCTTCTCGACCCAGATGCCGCTTTTGAACTCGTTGGCCTTCTGGATGAAGAACGTAGCAGGTCTGGCGTGCAGGCCCACTTCATTGTTGACGGTGATCTCCTGTGTATACATGATACAGCTCTCCTTTTCTATACCAAGTCGGATTGAACAGCTTCGCATAGCAAGTCACATTTCTGAGTACATCATACCCTGTTTTTCCCATGGCGTCAATGGCGTTTTTCACAAACATTTTCCGAAATCTTTTGCCTGGAAATCTTCTTTTTGGTAGTTTACACCACTTAGGAGCCAAATTATACCGATATTCCGCCGCTTTTTTGCCTCCGCCCGCAAAAAATCTCCGCCGCGGCGCCGCGGCGGAGACAGAGCCTCAGCTCTCAATAATTCTGGGCCTTTACCTGGAAGTATGCCTGGGGGTGCTTGCAGACAGGGCAGACCAGCGGGGCGCTCTCGGCGATCTCCACGTGGCCGCAGTTGCGGCAGAACCACATGACCTTCTCGCCCTTTTGGAAGACCTCGCCCTTTTTCAGGTTGTCCAGCAGCTTTAAGTACCGCTCCTCGTGGCTCTTCTCGATCTTCGCCACGCCCTCGAACTGGGCGGCCAGGGCCAGGAAGCCCTCCTCCTCAGCGGTGCGGGCCATCTCGGCGTACATCTGGGTCCACTCCTCATTCTCGCCGGCAGCAGCGGCCACCAGGTTCTCCGCCGTGGAGCCGATCTGGCCCAGGGCTTTGAACCACAGCTTGGCGTGCTCCTTTTCGTTCAGGGCCGTCTCCTGGAAGATGGCCGCGATCTGCTCGTAGCCCTCCTTCTTGGCCTTGCTGGCATAGTAGTCATACTTGCTCCGGGCCTTGCACTCCCCGGCAAAGGCAATCCACAGATTGGCCTCGGTCTTGCTTCCCTTCAGTTCCATATTGTTTCCCCTTTCAAATTTGATCGATCTCCCGCGCAGGCGGGGCAAATCCCTGTGAATGTCAGGCTGTGATCCGCGATGCGCCAGCCGCTCTCCGCGGCGGCGCTGTCCAGTGCCGCGTCATAGGGCAGGGCCAGGTCCGCCACCCGCCCGCAGCGGACGCAGCGGACATGGGTGTGGGGTTCCAGGACGGCGTCAAACCGGGCCACAGCGCCCTCCATCTCCCGCAGGCGGCCCTCCTGAGCCATCTGGTGCAGATTGCGGTAGACGGTCCCCAGGCTGAGCCTGGGCAGTTCCGGACGCAGGGTATCGTAGATCATCTGGGCAGTGGGGTGCTCTTTGGATGCGCAGACTGCCTCATAGATCCGCTCTCTCTGTTGAGAAAAGCGCTGGGTCATCTTGGCGGCCCCCTTATCAGTAATAGTTACTAATATTGTTATAACAGATATCCACGCAAAATGCAACCCCTTTTTTCAAAAAAATTCAGTTTCGGCAAAAAGTCCCATGGCTCGTTTCCGGCCTTTCGGAGACAATACCGACGTGGGTATCGCGCACTTTTGACCTGCGCAAAAGGAGGAGACAACGTGAAAAGAAGTCTGACGCTCTTGCTGGTCTCCCTGCTGCTGGTATTTTCCCTGACCGCCTGCGGCAGAGACAAGAATCAGCAGGACACCAACCAGAACGGCAGCGCTGTGACCAACAGCGATAATGCCAGCGGAAACACAAACGACGCCTTGACCGATGACCGCACCGACAGCAATACGGCCAACGGCAATGGCAGCGGCTCTCTGGCCCAGGATGCCGGAAACGCCGTCACCGACGGCATCGACGATGTCAAGAACGGCATCGAAGACGTCGGCGACGCCATTACCGGCGACAACGTCCAGAACGGCACCGCCAACAAGACCCGGAACACCACCGGCGGCGCAACCTACGGCCAGATGCTGCAGAACGGCCGTGTCCACGACCGGGACGGCAATCTGACCGACGGTGAGAACAGCGTCACCCACAGCGCCATGTTTTAACGCAGAGATCCCTGTATCAGGCGGGACTCCGGCAAAAGCCGGGGTCCCGCGCATTTTTGGGTTTCTTTTTTGCCGGAATCCTGTATAATCAAAGAAGAAGTCCAGGAAACGAGGTATCCGCCATGTCTCAGGAGTTTTCCATGCAGGTCATCGCCCGCGTCCGCAGCGATTTTTCCACAAAATTTGGCGTGCCCCGGCAGAGCGGCCTGGTGGACGCGCTGGAGGCCACGGTGGTCTTTGAGCCGGAATTTCGGAACGGCGACGCCTTGCGGGGGCTGGAGGGCTTTTCCCACCTGTGGTTGGTGTGGGTGTTCGACCAGGCCATCCGCAGCGAGTGGTCCCCCACTGTGCGGCCGCCCCGGCTGGGGGGCAACCGGCGGATGGGCGTATTTGCCACCCGCTCCCCCTTCCGGCCCAATCCCATCGCCCTATCCTCCGTGAAGCTGGCGGGAATCGAACAGACGGAGGAATACGGTACGGTGCTGCGCATCCGGGGAGCGGATCTGATGGACGGAACGCCGGTTCTGGACATCAAGCCGTATATCCCCTATGCCGACTGCCATCCCGACGCCCTGGGCGGCTTTGCCGCCGCCCCCGCCGGAGAAACGCTGGAGGTGGTCATTCCCGAGGATATGCTGTCCCGCATCCCGGCAGAACGGGCGGAGGCCCTGCGGGCCGTGCTGGCCCAGGACCCGCGGCCCCATTACCAGAACGACCCGGAGCGGGTGTATGGGTTCGGGTTCGCCGGGATGGAGGTCCGGTTTTCCGTGGAGGGAGACCGGCTGACGGTACGGGACATCCAAACCCAGGATACAAAGGCTTAGAAAAATAGGGTATGCCTTCGATCCGAACAACGCTGCCGGCTGCCAAGCAGGCCGCTCCCACAGAGGAAGAGATGAAACAGGTCACTGTGGGCATCGGCCTCTATGAATGTGTTTCGCAGCAGCGTGAAATAACAGCCCCGCAGTGGCAGGCCGAGGCCGTCCCGCCCTACGCCCCGACGAAGTCCGATCGCCCGTAGCGGCAGCAAGGCCAGAAGCGCAAGCCCTTGCGATGAGCACCCACAGATCTGCCCCTCCCCACGTCCCAAATGCGGCTTGAACGTCCTGCCGAACGCCAGCGTATAGCGCAGCCGGATACGCCCGCAGGTTTTATCCAGTCGCATCGTGACGGAGCCCGCATCCCCAAACTTGACTCTTCACGGGTCAAGTTTGGACAAAAGCGTTATTTCTCTTGGACCGTGCACGGCCCGTTCTCTTTTTGACGCGTCAAAAAGAGAATGGGGGGTGCATTCCCCGCGCCGCAACACGGCGCACTCCATTGCGCAAAAAAGAGCGCCGCCCTCTCGGACGGCGCTCTTTTCTTATCCTGTAAAGGACGCTTACTTCGCAGCCTTGGCAGCCTTGATGGCCTCGATCAGCAGCGGGGTGACCTTGAACAGGTCGCCGCAGATGC
>JAUNGH010000069.1 GCA_030524605.1 Oscillospiraceae bacterium
CCCACGCCCCGCACCAGCAGCACGATGGCGCAGCAGGCGGCCAGGGACAGCAGGATTTGGGCCAGTTTCCGCTTTTGCGGCGCGGATTGTGGCTGCTCCGGCGCATCCTGCGCCCGGACAGCCGCCATCACACCCTCGGCAAAGCCCGCGGGGACCTCGGTGTCCTCCGCGTCGGGGAAGGCGGCCCGGAGGGCCAGCGCGTCGTCCACATAGGCCCGGCAGCCGGGGCACCCGTCCAGGTGGGCCTGGACATCGGCCATCTCGGCGGGGGACAGCTCTCCGTCCACAAACAGGTCCAGCAGGGCCGCGTAATCGTCACAGTATTTCATTTGCAGCCCTCCCTTCCTGTTTCTTTGGACGCAGGAACGGCGGAAAAGTTCCCGCTCTCCAGCAAAAAGTTTCGCAGCTGCTTCCGCCCCCGGCTGATGCGGGACTTCACCGTCCCCAGGTCCAGGGAGAGGATCTCCGCGATCTCGTCATAGGTGCGCTGGTGGAGCTCCCGCAGGATCAGCACCTGCCGGTAGTCCGGAGGAAGGGCGGCAAGACCCGCTTCGATCTGGGCCCGCAGCTCCGCGCGCTCCGCCTGTTCCTGGGGGGAGCCTGCACGGTCCGGCACATCCAGATTCAGTTCCTCATCATCCAGGGACGGCCCCGCCGCGGCCCGGTGGCGGCCCTCCCGCCGCAGCAGGTCCACGCAGGCGTTGGACGCCAGGCGGTACAGCC
The DNA here is from genome assembly GCA_030524605.1 of Oscillospiraceae bacterium. Classification (GTDB taxonomy): domain Bacteria; phylum Bacillota; class Clostridia; order Oscillospirales; family Oscillospiraceae; genus Oscillibacter. Next base: position 724 of record JAUNGH010000069.1, read on the forward strand.
AGGTGGAGAAGCTGGACTCCCCCCGGAAGAAGCGGAGCCCCTGCCAGGCGGCGAGAAATGCCTCCTGGGCCGCCTCAGCGGCATCCTCCGGGTTTTTGCACATCCGCAGCGTCAGGGCGAAGACCCGTTTTTCATACAGGCGGACCAGCTGCTCGAAGGCGTCCTGATCCCCTTGGCGGGCCGCGTCGATCCAGTGTTGTTCCTGATTCATGTCAAGTCCCTCTTGATTCCTTTCGTCACGCGGCAGACGTCCTCCAGGGTGTTCATCTGCACGATCTGCTCCTTGTAATAGCCGGAGTGGGGCACGCCCTTGAGATACCAGCAGTAATGCCGCCGGGCCTCCAGCACCGCCACCCGCTCGCCCTTGGCCTCCGCCGCCAGCTCGAACTGGCGGACGGCGGTGTCGCACCGCTCCGCAAGACTGGGCAGAGGCGGGATGGGGCGGCCCTCCAGGGCGGCCTTGGCCTGCTGGAACAGCCAGGGGTTGCCGAAGCAGCCCCGGCCGATCATGGCCATGTCCGCCCTGGTGTGCTGCAAAATGCGGACGGCGTCCTCCGGCTTCCAGATGTCGCCGTTGGCGATGACCGGGACGGAAACGGCCTCCTTCACCTGGCGGATGCAATTCCAGTCCGCCGCGCCGCCGTACACCTGGGCCCGGGTGCGGCCATGGACCGCCACGGCAGAGACGCCCGCGGCCTCCAGCGTCCGGGCGAACTCCACGCAGTTGCAGCTGCCCATGTCCCAGCCCCGGCGGAACTTGGCGGTGACGGGGACGGAGGGGATGGCCTTCACCACCGCCTCCACGATGCGCCCGGCCTTCTCCGGGTCACGCATCAGCGCCGCGCCGTCGCCGTTGCCCACGATCTTCCCCATGGGGCAGCCCATGTTGATGTCCAGAATGTCTGCGCCGGTATGCTCCATGGCGATCTGGGCGGCCTCCGCCATGCAGACGGGGTCGCTGCCGAAGATCTGGACGGCGGCGGGGTGTTCGCCGGGGAACTGGCGCAGGAGAGAGAAGGTCTTCTTGTCGTGATAGCACAGGGCCTTGGAGGAGATCAGCTCCGTGACGGTGTAGCCCGCGCCAAGCTCCGCGCAGATCTGGCGGAAGGCCGCGTCCGTGACCCCGGCCATGGGGGCCAGGGCCAGTTGGGAATCGATCTCTACTGTTCCAATGCGCATGGGACACCATCCTGTTTAAAAAATGAATATTTATTATAACATATCCCCATGGAAAAGTCCACGGGGATGGGAGAAAGGAAACGTTTCATTGCACGATTTATCCGTAGGGGCGGGCCTCTGCGCCCGCCCGCTTCTCTGCGCGGTCCATTTGTTCGAAGCGCGGGCCGGGACAGAGCCCGGCCCCTACGATAGAACATCCCCGAAGAAAAGCGGTTTACAGCAGGATGCCGGCAGCCAGGGCCAGCAGCAGGAGGAAAAGAAAGAGACCGCACAGGAGCAGCATTTTCTGGCGAGAGGTGGGGATGCGGGTCTGCCACTTGAAGTTGCCCATACACCAGGCGTTGAAGAGGCAGACAAGCAGGCTGACGGCGGGAAGGAGGACCAATACCAGGATGCCCAGCGCATCGTCGCTGGTGTGAGGGGATGGGTAAAGCGTGGGGATCGAGCTCTTTTCCTGTTTTCTATTATATCTATTATGATAACACAGGCGCTTAGAAAAGTCCACAGACAAGAACCGGGATTCAAGCACGCACAGGACAATGGTTCCCGCTGACTTGGCAAAGGAGCCTTGCCCTGGATGAGCTCTTATGGTATCATAAATCAAGTTTGGCCGAGCGGATAAGCGCGGCAGTCAGATCATCAGATTTTTCAAGCCGTGTCGGAGGAAGAGCTATGGAACTGATATACAGATGGGCTGCAGCGGAGGACCTGGACCTCCTGGTCAGGACCCGGATCGAGGTCCTGCGGGCGGCCAATGGGCTGGACGGCACCGTGGACATGTCCGAGGTAGAGGAACAGTCCCGGGACTACTACCGCGAAGCGCTGGCAAGCGGGGCCCACATCGCCTGCCTGGCGTTCGACGGCGGGGAACTGGCCGGGGCCGGAGGCGTCAGCTTCTACCGGCTGCTGCCCACATACCATAACCCCACGGGGGAGAACGCTTACATCATGAACATGTACACCCGGCCCGCCTACCGGCGGCAGGGCATCGCGTACAGGACGCTGGACCTGCTGGTGGCTGCCGCCAAGGAGCGGGGCGTTTCCCGCATCACCCTGGAGGCCACCCGGATGGGCCGGCCTCTTTACGAAAAGTACGGCTTCGTGGGGCTGGGGGACGAGATGGAGCTGCCTCTCTGACCGCAAGCCGCCCCGCCGGAGACAACCGCATCATGCAAAAGCCGCCGTCCCGGCCGGGGACGGCGGCTTTTTTTGCGAATCGCTCCGGGAAATGACTGGCCTTCTTTTCCCGACGGGATTTTTCACCGCAAAACGGTAAAATAGTGGAAAATCATGGTTTCGGGAGGGACAGGCTGTGGAACACGGTCAGATCACTTTGGGGCGGGAACAGTCAGCGCGGCTGATGGCGTGGGGCATCCGCTTTTTCCTGGCAGCGGCGCTGACCGCCAGCCAGACGCCGGGAAATTACGCGCCCTTTGCCCTGGGCTGCGTGGCGGCGGCGGGGCCGGGGGCCGCAGGGGCTGCCGCCCTGGCAGGGGTGGCGGCGGGGGCGCTGCTGTTCTTGGACTTTGCCGGCGCGCTGCCCTGCCTTGCCTGCGGCATTTTGATGCTGACCGCCGCCACCGCCTTTCGGGGCAGCAAGACCCTGGCCCAGCCCAAGATCCTGGCGCTGACGGCCATGGGGCTGTTTCTGGCGGTGAACGGCATCTATGTCATCGAATCGCTGTCGCCGCTGGAGGAGGTGACGCCCTGCCTTGCCGCGGCGGGGCTGACGGGAGCCGCCACCTGGTTTTTCCATCCCCTGCTCCAGCCGGGACAGGACAAGCCCGCAGCGGACAGCGTGCTGTTTCTGGCGGCGGCGCTGCTGCTGGCCCTGGGGGACCTGGAGCTGCTGGGTCTGTCCGTGGGGCGGACGCTGCTGTGCGTTTTACTTGCCTACACCGCCTATGAGCGGGGAGCCGTGGCGGGGGCCTCGGCGGGGCTGGGCCTGGGGCTGACGGCGGATCTGTGCGCCGGGACGGGCAGCGGCATCTTCACCGCCGGGCTGGGCCTTGCTGGATTGCTGGCGGGCAGCCGGGCGGGCCGCCGCCGGAGCAGCGCTGCCCTGGCCTTTCTGGCGGCGGCGCTGGCGGCGCTGCTGCCCGCCAGGGAGCCTCTGGCCCAGCCGCTGCTGCTGGAGTCTGCGGCGGGCATGTGCCTTTTTCTGCTGCTGCCGGGGAGGCTCTTCGGCGGCAAGCGGGTGAAGAAGGCAGAGCCCCCCGACGAGGCCACTGTGGGCGCGCAGCTGAAGGAACGGCTGACCCGGGCGGCGGGAGCCCTGCGGGACCTGTATGACAGCATGGGCCGGAACACGCCCCAGTCCACGGATGAGAACCCCGCCATCATCTTCGACCGGGCGGCGGAGAAGGTCTGCCGTGGCTGCGCGTTGTGCGACCTGTGCTGGCAGCGGGAGTACACCGGCACCTTCAACGCCCTGAACGACGCCACGCCCTATCTTCTGGAGCGGGGGCGGGCCATGGCGAAGGACTTTCCCGGCTATTTCGCGGACCGCTGCATCCATCTGCCGGACTTCATCACGGCGGTGAACGGGGAGCTGTCGGCCTTTCTGCTGCGGCGGCAGTACCGGCGGCAGTTAGAGGAGACCCGCCGCAGCGCCCGGGGGCAGTACGCCCAACTCAGCGAACTGCTGACCGCCACCGCCGCCGGTCTTGGCGAGGCGGTGCAGGCGGCAGGGGAGGCGGACTTCGCCTGCCGGGTGGGCGCGGCCCTGCGGCCCAAGGAGGGGGAGACGGTCTGCGGGGACACGGTGATGTCCTTCCAGACGGAGCAGGGCCGCTGGTGCTTGCTGCTGGCGGACGGCATGGGCAGCGGCGAGCCCGCCCGAAAGGAGTCTGCCCTGACCTGCCGGTTGCTGCGGCAGTTCCTGGAGGCGGGCATCGAGCCGGAGGCGGCGCTGAAGACGCTGAACGCCGCCATGGCTCTCCGGGGCGCGGAGACGGGGAGCTTCACCACCATCGACCTGTGTGTGTTTGACCCCGCGGCGGGGGAGGCGGCCTTTTACAAGTACGGCGCGGCCCCCAGCTATCTGAAAAAGGGCGGGACGGTCCGCCGGGTCACGGGGGCCAGCCTTCCGGCGGGCCTGCGGGGGACCCCCGCCCAGCCGGACGTGACGAAGGTCAAGGTGGACCCCGGCGGCTTCGCGGTAATGATCAGCGACGGCGTGGCGGACCCGGGCCGGGACGAGTGGCTCCAGAACCTGCTGGCCGGGTGGGAGGGGGAGGATCCCCAGGCCCTGGCGGGGCTGATTTTGTCGGAGAGCGTCCGGCGGGAGCGCCTTCAGGACGACTGTGGTGTGCAGGTACTGTACCGCCCCCTGGACGGCGGAAAAAAGGGCGCGGCACCCGTATAAATTTTCCGCCGGCGCGGCAAAATGGAAGTATCAACATCAGGAGGCTTTTGACAATGGTGAAAGGTATTTCCAGAAGAGTCGTGGTGGTGGATTCCCCGGACCAGCGCTTTTTTGAGCAGGCGATCTTCATCGTGCGGAACGACGCCGCAGGGGAAGGCGTCACCTCTCGGGAGCTGGTGGAGGAGGCCCGGCGGGTGGCCCGGAACTACGCCGGCGGCGACCACGGGCGGTTCAGCCGGGTGTGGCGGGAGCTGTCCCCGGCGGTGTATACGCTCATGGGCGCGGCGGGCATCGGCCTGGTCTGGCTGACGGCGGCCCTGATATGAGGCAAACGGCAGGCGCGGCGGCGCCTGCCGTTTGCCGTGCGCTGCGCCGGATACCGCTCCCGGCTTTTTCGGGCGGCTGCGGAGGCGGATGTTATCCGCCCCTGCAACATAGCCCGCCCGGTGCCGCGCGAAAACAAGGACGCCCCCGTAAGGGGGCGTCCTTGTCAAACCGCATGCTCCGCGAAATACCGCCGGGTGGTCTCCACATCGGCGGCGATCTGGGCCTTCAGGGCGTCCAGGGAGTCAAAGCGGATCTCGTCCCGGATGTGCCGGAAGAACTCCAGCCGGACCGTCGTCCCGTACAGGTCGCCCTCAAAGTCCAGCAGGCAGGCCTCCACCGTGATGTCGGCGCCGTTGTTCAAGGTGGGCCGGGTGCCCACGTTGGTGACGGCGGCACAGCTGCCGCCGTCCGGCAGGTATGCCCGGGTGACGTAGACGCCGTGGCTGGGCACCAGGACGTGGGGAGGGACCGTCAGATTGGCGGTGGGGAACAGCCGGGAGGAGCCCACCCCCCGCCCGTGGCGGACGGCGCCCGTCAGCGTGTGGGGATGGCCCAGAAAGCGGTTGGCCCGCTCGATCTGCCCCAGCTCCACCAGGCGGCGGATGTAGGTGGAGCTGACGGTGATGCCACCCACTTCCACCTTGGGGATGATGTCGCAGCCCAGGCCCAGTTCAGCGCATTTTTGCACCAGCAGCTCCGGCGTGCCCTGGTTCTTGTGGCCGAAGCGGTGGTCGTGGCCCGCCACAAGATGGACGGCGCGGTGCCGCTTGACCAGGATCTCCGTCACATAATCCTGCCAGGAGGTGGTCATCATCTCGCGGTCAAAGGGGACCATGATGACCTCCTGGATGCCGTAGAGACGGCGCATCAGATCCCGCCGGTCCTCCGGGGAGTTGATGAGGGGGCAGGGGATGCCGGTGACGACCTCCTTCGGCACCCGGTCGAAGGTGAACACCGCCGGGATGACGCCCCGGGCGGCGGCAGCCTCCGCAGTGCGCCGCAGCAGGGCGGCGTGGCCCAGGTGGACCCCGTCGAAGAAGCCCAGGGCAATGACTTTTTCCTTACTGGACATATCTTTACGCTCCAAAGAAGTTCTTGATGGAGGTCAGAACGCCGTCCCTCGCATGGGAGAGGCAGAGGAAGTCGCCGTTCTGGCCGTAGATGCGGTAAGTACCGTCGGGGACGGAAGGATCGGTGATGGGATTGCCGCAGCGGACCCGCTTTTCCTTTCCGGCGGAGCGCAGCGGCAGCGCGGGATACCGGGCGAACAGGCTGTCCGTGGGCAGAAGCAGGGACTCGCCCTGTTCCTGCACGTCCTCAATGGAGACGGCCCGGTCCAGGGTGAAGCCCGCCGCCATGGTGCGGCGGAGACTGTACAGCGTACCGCCGCAGCCGAGGGCCCGGCCGATATCGTGGCAGAGGGTGCGGATATAGGTGCCCTTGGAGCAGACGCAGCGGAACAGGTAGTCCGTTTCGTTTTCGCGCTTCAGAAGCTCCAGCTCGTAGATGGTGACGGGCCGGGGCTTCCGGGCCACTTCCTGGCCCCTGCGGGCCAGGTCATACAGCTTCCGGCCGCCCATCTTGATGGCGGAGTACATGGGCGGGATCTGCTCAATGTCCCCCAGGAAGCGGGACAGGGCGGCCTCCACGTCGGCGGGGGCGGCGGTGACAGGGCGGGTCTCCAGGGTCTCGCCGGAGATATCCTGGGTGTTGGTCACCTGGCCCAGGCGCAGGCCCGCCGTGTACTCCTTGCGGCTGTTTTCCGCAAACTCCACGGCCCGGGTGGCCTGGCCCACGAACACCGGCAGGACGCCGGTGGCCATGGGATCCAGCGTGCCGCCGTGGCCCACCCGCTTTTCGTGCAGAATGCCCCGCAGCTTGGCGCAGACGTCCATGCTGGTCCAGCCGGCGGGCTTATCAATGATGACGATGCCGTTGGGCATAAAGATACCTCAGCTTTCGAAGTCCGGTGCGTTTTTGGCGATGGCCTCCAGGATGCGGCGCTTGGCCTCGGGCCAAGGGGCCTCAATGGTGCAGCCTGCCGCCGCCGCGTGGCCGCCGCCGCCCAGCAGGCGGCAGACGTCGGTGGCGTTGACCCGCGCGCCGGTGCGGACGGACAGCTTCCAGACATTGGGACGCAGCTCCCGCATGGTGACGGCGCAGTCCACGCCCTCGATCTGCCCGCCCAGAGAGGAGAGGTCCTCGGCGTCGCTCTCGGTGGCGGCGAACCGCTCCATCAGGGCCATGGGGACGGACAAAACGGCCACGCGGTCCCGGTCATAGAACTCACAGGCGCTCAGCATGGCGCCCTCCAGCTGCATCCGCTTGCGGGTCTTGGTGCGGAAGAACACCTTGTTGACGGTCTGATAGTCGATGCCGGTCCGCATCAGCGCCGCCGCCACGGCATGGGTCCGGGCGGTGGTGTTGGCGTAGGCGAAACAGCCGGTGTCCGTGGAGACCGCCACATACAGCGGCAGGGCCAGCGACCGGGTGATGGGGCCCAGGGCGGCCAGGATGTCGTAGATCAGCTCGCCGCAGGCGGCGGCCTCGGCGCGGACGATGTTGGCCCTGCCGAAGTGCTCGAAGGACGGGTGGTGGTCGATGGCCAGGTCGATGCGCCCGGCGTAGACCCTGGCGTTCTCCGGCAGCAGGCCCAGGGTGGCGATGTCCGTGGAGACCACCTTGTCCGGCACAAAGTCCGCCGGTGCGGCGTAGGGGGCGAAATAGGGGGCGGTGGTGTCCGTCAGCCCCGGGTTGGGCAGCAGGTACGCGGCTTTGCCCAGAGCCCGGAGACCGGCGCACAGGGCAGCGGCGCAGCCCACGGTGTCGCCGTCGGGGCGGACGTGGGTGAGGAGCAGAATGTTGTCAAAAGTCCGCAGCAGGGCGGCGGTTTCCTGGACGGTCAGCATGCTCACGCCTCCTCATCCGGCAGGACGGCGTCGTTGTCGGGATTGACGGGCTTCACCTTGCCGGGGTCCCGCAGAACCTCCAGAATGTGGGCGCCGTGCTGGATGGAGTCGTCGCCGATGAACTGAAGCTCCGGGGTATAGCGCAATTGCAGGGCGCGGCCCAGCTCCCGGCGCAGGAAGCCGGAGGCGGATTTCAGGCCCTTCAGGACGTCTTTTTCCTGGGACTTGTCCAGAACGCTGATATAGACCCGGGCGTAGCGCAGGTCGCCGGTGGTGTCCACCCGGGTGATGGAGACCATGCCGGTGCCGGAGACACGGGGGTCCTTCAGGCGGCGGAGCTGTGCGGACAGCTCCCGCTGGATCTCTTCGTTGATGCGGCCGATTCGGTTGCTGGGCATAGGGGATTCCTCCTTTGATATCTGACAGGTATCGCGGTTTTTTTGCACCCCCCATTTTCTTTTCGACTGCGCCGAAAAGAAAACCCTCCAGAGGGCCCTCTCGCCGCTTCGCGGCTCACCTTGGCGGGCCGTGCACGGTCCAAAAGAAAAGGCGCGTTTGGGGTCCGGCTTTGCCCCTTTGGGGCAAAGCCGGACAGCGGGAGTTGTGCGAGTCGGGACGGTGGGGAGTTGCCGGGCTTGATCCGGGTGCGCTGTACGCTGGATCATTTCCAGCGTTTAAGCCGCAGGCTGAAACGCCGGGCGCGGATTTGTGGGTGCTTGACGCAAGGGCTGTATCATCCCACCCGTGCATTCCGCTTCGCTATGCACTCCGCGGGTTATGGATGAACGGCGGGGCGGGGGCGGTATCTGCGTCCAAAATGGGGGCGCAAAATATGGAACCCCGTAGGGCGGGCCGCCCCCGGCCCGCCGCTTCGCCGCCCACCGGGTCGGTTTTTGATGCAGGCCGTTGCAGGGGAGGATATGATTCGCCCGAGACGCGGGTGATTGCGGGAACCGGGCGGATGATATCCGCCCCTACGGAGGTTTTTCATAGGCAGGGAAGCTGACAAAAGATTTTGATGCGCGGCGGGGCGGGGGCGCCCCGCCCTACGGAGCTGATGATTCGCGGCAGCGTGGGATAACGGCCAGCGCAGCGGCAGCGGGGATAGACGCAGAAACCCATGCAGGTTTTGCCCGATCACGCACACCCCGATTCGCGTGGCGGAAAGGGAACGATCATCACCGGCATTCTTCCCGCGCCCAATGCGGAAACCGACAGGCTCCGCCAGGTCTCTTGTCAAGTCCGCATCCCCAAACTTTTTCCATGCAAAGCATGGAGAAAGTTTGGACAAAATCGCCTTTTCTTTTGGACCGTGCACGGCCCGCCAAGGTGAGCCGCGAAGCGGTGAGAGGGCCCTCTGGAGGGTTTTCTTTTCGGCGCAACCGAAAAGAAAATGGGGGTGCATTTCCCACGCACCTGTCAGGTGCGTACCCTCAGCCCGCCCGCCAGGGCAGCAGAATCATCATCACATCACCAGAAGTTTGCCCCTTTGGCGCGGATATACGCAAACGGGGCCTCCGAATGTGAAAAAATTGATTGTCACGTCCCTGCTCAAAAGCGATATTCTGCGAAATCCGCAATGGGAGCGGCCGGGGAGAGGGGCCTTTCCCATGTCACCCCTCCTGCAAGCCGGCCGACAGAAACAGGGGCGGCGACGCGGTCGCCGCCCCTGTTGCGTGCGTTATCTGGGGATCTCTTCCATGGTAAACCCTTCGATGATGTCGCCTTCCTTGATGTCGTTGAACTTCTCAATGGTCAGGCCGCACTCGAAGCGCTGGACGACCTCCTTGGCGTCGTCCTTGAACCGCTTCAGGGAGGCCAGGGCGCCTTCGTGGATGACGATGCCGTCCCGCACCACGCGGACGGAGCAGGCCCGGACGATCTTGCCGTCCTGGACATAGCAGCCCGCCACGGTGCCCACGCCGGAGACCTTGTAGGTCTGGCGGACCTCCGCGTGGCCCAGAACGACCTCGCGGAACTTGGGGGCCAGCATGCCCTTCATGGCGGCCTCGATCTCGTCGATGCAGTCGTAGATAACGCGGTACATCCGCATATCCACGTTTTGCCGCGCCGCGCCGTCCCGGGCGGCGGCGTCCGGCCGGACGTTGAAGCCCACGATGATGGCGTTGGAGGAGGCGGCCAGCATGATGTCGGACTCGTTGATGGCGCCCACGCCGCCGTGGATGACCCGGACGTTGACCTCCTCGTTGGAGAGCTTCTCCAGAGAGGACTTGACGGCCTCCACGCTGCCCTGGACGTCGGCCTTGACGATCAGGGCCAGCTCCTTGCGCTCGCCGGCCTGGATCTGGTCGAACAGGTTCTCCAGGGAGACCTTCTG
>JAUNGH010000070.1 GCA_030524605.1 Oscillospiraceae bacterium
TTGTCGTAGGTGCTGCCGCCGATGAACTCCCGGGCCAGGGACTCCGGCGCAACGTACTTCTCGTCCATGGCCTCGATCCTGTCAAAGCCCTTCAGCATGTCGTCCACCACGTCGTACTTGCCGGCGGGGACGGCCTCCAGCAGAGGCACCACAAAGGGCTTCAGCACGGCGAATTCAAAGGCCAGGGAGGAGTCGAACATGATGTGGGCATTCTCCTTATAGGGGGAGATGTACAGCTTTTCGCCCCGGCGGACGTTGGCCCACATCTTCAGGGTAAAGGCGGCGTCGCTGCCCCGGAACTTGTAGTCCCGGACGATGCGGCGGCACAGCCGCAGCCAGGGGTGCTGGAACACGACCTTCCCGCCGTCATCCACCAGGTTGCTGCGGGCGGCGATATACAGCTTGAAGGCGTGGGGGTTCTTGCCCACGATGATGTCGTTCAGAGCGTGAATCCCCTCAAAGATGGCCAGCTCGTCAGGCCCCAGGTGCAGGGGCTGGGACAGGATGTCCGAGCGCATCTGGCGGGCGAACTCATATTTGGGCACATGAATGGTCTCCCCCCGGTCCAGCATGGCAAAATGGCGGTTCAGCAGGTCCACGTCCAGGCAGAAGGGGGACTCGAAGTCGATGGCGCCCTCCCGGTTCCGGGGGGCCGTCTCCGGGTCCACGGTGTTGAAGTAGTTGTCCATGGAGATGGTGTGGGTCTCAATGCCCATGCGCTCCAGCTCCTCCTCGATCTTCAGGGCCGTGGTGGTCTTGCCGGAGCCGGAGGGGCCGGAGAGCAGGATGACCCGGGATTCGCCCCGGTGATCGGCGATCTTCTTCGCCGCGTTCTCCACCTTTTTGGCAAAGGCGGCGTCACATTCGGCGGCAAAGGCGCCGGGATCGCTGCGGATGGCTTCGTTGAGCTGCGTCAGAGAGTACGGCATGTCAATTGGCTCCTTTCAAAGTTTCGTAAAACGCGGCGAAGGCCGCCTGGTTGGCAAGGCATTTTTCGGGGCGCTCCGTGTACTCCTTGGGGTACTTCAGGTTGAACACCCGCTGGATGTGGTTGGTGCCCGGCTCCACCATCTTCGTGGAGCCGCCCGCCCCGAACGACAGGATGGAGCACAGCTCCGACATGATGTAGATGTTGTACCAGCACGCCGCGCCGGGACGGCACCACCCCGTGTTCTCAAAGCTGCCGGACATGTATTTCTGGCGGTACAGGTAGTAGGGGCCGTACCCGGCGGCGCGCAGGACGGGGGCGGCGTAGTCCAGCATCTCCGTCACCGCCTCGGGGCCGGGGATGGCAAGGCCCTCCAGCAGGATGCGGCTGCCCTTTTTCAGCGCCAGGGTGTGGACGGTCACGTTGTCCGTGCCAAAGGCCAGGCAGCGGTCCAGAGATCGGCGGAAGCCCTCCGGCGTGTCCTCCGGCAGACCCGCGATCAGGTCCATGTTCACATGGGGGAAGCCGTATTTCGCCACCAGCTCCATGGCCGCCTCAATGTCCCCGGCGGTGTGGCGCCGTCCGATGGCCCGCAGCACCCGGTCCTCCATGGTCTGGGGATTGACGGAGACCCGGGTGACACCGTGGGCGCGCAATACCGCCAGCTTCTCCGCCGTGATGGTGTCCGGGCGGCCAGCCTCCACGGTGATCTCCTCGCAGGGGGCGGTGTCGAAGGACTCCTCAAAGGCCGTCAGCACCCGGTCCATCTGCTCCGCCGTCAGGGTCGTGGGGGTGCCGCCGCCCATATAGAAGGCCCGGACCCGCAGGCCCTGCTCCCGCACCATCTTTCCGCCGGACCTGATCTCCTCCACCAGCGCGTCCACATAGGGCGGGACCAGGGAGAAGCTCCGCTCCACCGACTGGCTGACAAAGGAGCAGTAGGCGCAGCGGGTGGGGCAGAAGGGGATGCCCACATAGACGGCAATGTCCTGCGGCCCCAGCTTTTGGGAGGCGGCCAGGGCCGCCGCGCCGGTCTCCAGGGCCAGGGAGGCCCGTTCCGGTGTGACGAAGTAGTCCTCCTCCAGCATGGTCCGGACCTCCTCCGCCGTCTTTCCGTCCGCCAGGGCCCAGGTCACGGGCTTGTCGGGCCGGACGCCGGTCAGCATGCCCCAGGGAGGCGTAACGCCGGTAACGGCCCGGGCCGCCAGGAAAAAGCCCCGGGCGATGGCGCGGCGGCGCAGGCCCTCTTTTTCAAACTCCGTGCCGGAGAGCGCCCCGCGGCAGCTTCGGGCGGCGGTCCTGCCGCCGTGCCGCAGTTCCACCGTGACGCGGCAGTCCGCCGCCGTCTCCCGCAGGGTGATGACCGCCCAGCTCTCGTCGCCGGGCCGGACAGGCTCGTAGACGGGCAGCTCGCCGGGGAACAGGTTCATCAGGCTCTGTTCCACCACATACCGCTCGTCGTGGCCGTTCAAAACCAATTTCATACCGCTTCCTTAAAACGCGCCCCGCATGGCCTGGAGCAGATAGGGATTGACCCGCCGCTCCCGGTCCAGGGTGCTGGGCTCCATGTGGCCGGGATATACCCTGAGGTCCCCGGGCAGCCCGCCCAGACGCTTCAGGGAGGCCATGATCTTCTGTACGCTGCCGCCGGGGAAGTCCGTCCGGCCGCAGGAGCCGGCAAACAGGGTGTCTCCGCACAGCAGCGCACCGCCGCAGCGGAGGGTCACGCTGCCCTCGGAGTGGCCGGGGGTGGCCAGGACCTCCACCGTCAGGCCGCCCACGGCAACGGTGTCCCCCTCGTCATAGCTCCTTGCGCCGGGGACCGGGGGGAAGAGCTGCTGCAAATAGGCGTCTCCCTCGTAGACATCCCGGCGGTTCAGGTAGATGGGAATGCCCGGCCAGCGGGCCGCCAGTTCCGCCGCGCCGCCGGTGTGGTCGTAGTGGCCGTGGGTCAGCAGGATGGCGCAGGGGGCGCAGCCGGTGTCCTTCACGGCGGAGGCCACCCGGGCGGCGTCCCCGCCGGGGTCCACAACGGCGCAGGCCTTTGCCTGCCCGTCACAGAGGATATAGCAGTTGGTCCCGATGGGACCGACCTCCAGTGTCTTGATTTCCATAGAGACCTCCTATCAGATCATGTCAGCTGAGGATTTCCTCCACCAGCGTTTGGATGTGGCTGTCCATCGCGGGGCCGCCGCCCGGCAGCCCCGGCTTTTCCAGGCCCTGCCGCCCCACCTCCCGGCAGACAGCCAGGCGGTCAACGGCAGGGGAGAGGGAGTCCGGCAAACCGTCGCCTCCCAGGCACGGGAAACAGCGCTTTTTTCGCCAAGCCTTACGGCTGATCCGTGTCGAACAGGATCGTCACCGGGCCGTGGTTCAGGGAGTCCACCTCCATCTTGGCACCGAATTCGCCGTGCTCCACGGTGAAGCCCCGCTCCCGGCAGCGGGCCATGAACCGCTCATACAGCGGAATGGCCAGATCCGGCTTGGCCGCTTTGGAGAAGCCGGGGCGGCGGGAGGAGGTGTCGGCATACAGGGTGAACTGGGATACCACCAGAAGGCTCCCGCCTACCTGCTCCAGGTTCAGGTTCATTTTATCGTTTTCGTCCTCAAAAATGCGGAGGTTGCAGATTTTATCCGCCAGCTTGTCGGCGGTATCCTCCGTATCGCCGGGGCCGACGCCCAGAAGGACCAGGAAACCCTCGCCGATCCGGCCGTTGATCTTGCCGCCGATGGCGACGGAGGCGCGAGAAACGCGGGTGACGACTGCACGCATGGGGAAGTCTCCTTTCAGAACGGAAGTGGGGGTGTCCGCCCTGGCGGGCGGAGGCGAGCGGTACGCCGTATTGCGGCGCAGGAAGGCGCTGGGCGGTCATTGCTCCCTTTCCGCCACGCGAATCGGAACGTGCATGACCGGGCAATGCCTGCACGGGCTTTTGCGCCTGCTTCCGCTGCCGCTCCCTTGGCGGATGTCGGCAAGGGACGGGCCGGGCAATCCGTCAGCCCGCGGGCCGCGTGACCTTCAAAACGCCGGAGATCTGGTTCAGCTTGTTCATAACGGCCTTCAGCTGCTCCCCGTCCCGGATGCGGACCTCCAGGCGGCAGATGGCAAAGTTGTCCTCCGTGCTGCGGGTGTTGACGCCCAGCACAAAGGTGTTGGTGGTGGACAATGCCGCCGAGATATCCAGCAGCAGATTGGCCCGGTCCTTGCAGATAACCTCGATGAGGGTGAGGTAGTTTTCGTTGGTATCCGTACCCCAGGAGACCTTGATCCAGCGGCCCGCCTGGCCGGGGGCGCTGCGCTTTTCCAGGGTGGCGTTGGGACAGTCCGCCCGGTGGACGGACACGCCGTAGCCCCGGGTGATGAAGCCCACGATCTCGTCCCCCGGCACGGGGGTGCAGCACTTGGAGAACTTCACCAGGCAGTTGTCCAGCCCCTCCACGATGATGCCCTGCTCGCTCTTGACCTGCTTGGGCGCGGGGGCGCGGGACTCCTCCTGCCGGGCCTTGGCCTCCGCCGCAGCCTCCAGGGCCTGCTGCTCGGCCTGGCGCTGCTTGGCGGCCCGCTGCAGCTCGCCCTGCATGCGGCTGACGGCCTTTTGCGCGGAGAAGCCGCCGTAGCCGATGGCTGCATACATCTCGTCCAGAGAGCTGTAGGAGACCTTTTTCAGCAGCGTGGGCAGGATCTCCGGGTCCGTCACCTCCCGCATGGTAATGCCGCAGTGCTTCAGCTCCGCCTCGAAGGAGGACCGGCCGTTGGCGATGTTCTCCTCCTTCTTCTCCTTTTTGAACCACTGGCGGATCTTGCTGCGGGCCTCGCTGCTCTTGGCGATCTGCATCCAGTCCCGGCTGGGTCCCTTGGCGTTTTTGGCGGTCAGGATCTCCACGATGTCGCCATTTTTCAGCACGTGGTCCAGGGTGACAATGCGGTTGTTCACCTTGGCGCCCACCATCCGGTTGCCCACGGCGGAGTGGATGGCATAGGCGAAGTCGATGGGGGTGGCGCCGGCGGGCAGGTTCTGCACGTCGCCGTTGGGGGTGAACACGAACACCTCGTCGGAGAACATGTCCACCTTCAGGGAGTGGATATAGTCCTCGGCGTCGGCGCCCTCCTGGTTTTCCAGCAGGCGGCGGACCCACTCGTATTTGCCCTCGGTGCCCGCGCCCTGGCCGTTCTGCTTGTACTTCCAGTGGGCGGCCACGCCATACTCGGCGATCTCGTGCATCTCCCGGGTGCGGATCTGGACCTCGAAGGGGATGCCGTCACTGCCCACCACGGTGGTGTGGAGGGACTGATAGCCGTTGGGCTTGGGGGTGCCGATATAGTCCTTGAAGCGGCCCAGGATGGGCTTGTAGATATCGTGGATGACGCCCAGAACGTTGTAGCAGTCCCCCACGTTCTCCACGACCACCCGGAAGGCGAAGAGGTCGAAGATCTCGTCCAGGTTCTTGTTCTGGTTGAACATCTTCCGGTAGATGGAGTAGGGGTGCTTCATCCGGCCGTAGACGATGTGCCGGATGCTCAGCTCCTCCAGACGGCCGTGGATCTGGTCCTGGGTGCGCTGCATGAAGGCGTCGTACTCCTTCTGCTTCGCCCCCAGGTTAGAGACGATCTCCTCGTAGCCCACAGGGTCCAGGTACTTCAGGGACAGGTCCTCCAGCTCCCACTTCATGCGCTGCATGCCCAGGCGGTGGGAGATGGGGGCGTAGATCTCCATAGTCTCCAGGGACTTCTGCTTCTGCTTGGCGGGGGACTGGTACTCCATGGTCCGCATGTTGTGGAGCCGGTCGGCCACCTTGATAAGGATCACCCGGATGTCCTTGCTCATGGCGATGAGCATCTTCCGCAGGTTCTCCATCTGCTCGTCTTCCTTGGTGGCGTACTGAATGCGGGTCAGCTTGCTGACGCCCTCCACCAGGTCAGCGATGGTGGGGGAGAAGAGCTTGGCCACCTCCTCGTGGGTGGCGGGGGTGTCCTCAATGACATCGTGGAGCAGGGCGGCCTCAATGGACTCGGAGTCCAGCTTCAGCTCCTCCGCCACGATCTGGGCCACCGCCAGGGGGTGGATGATATAGGGCTCGCCGCTCTTGCGCTTCTGGCCCTCATGGGACTTGTCGGCAAATTCGAAGGCGGCGCGGATCTGGGCAAAGTCCGCCGAGGGGTTGTAGCCCCGCACGGTTTTTTCCAGCAGGTCGTACTGCTCCTGGATGGTCATGTCTGGTCACCTCTGTTCCGATTGGCCGCGTCCCGCAGCCGGGCGAGATACGGGCAGGCGAACAAATCCACCTTGCCCTGGATGTTGTTCAGACACAGCGTCAGCCGGTCACCCTGCACGCTCAGGGAGATCAGCCCCCGCTCCCGGAACACCTCCAGCGCCAGCGCGGTGCGGAGGAAGCTCTCATTTCCGCCGGCCCGGGCCGCCAGCTGCCGCAGATAGGGGAGGGTGTCCTCTTCCGCCTTGCCCTGGTGGAGCCGGCGCTCCAGCGCCACCCAGCAGGCGGCGAACTGGTCCCGGGAGGCCCGGAGGCGGGCCGTCTCCTGGGCCGTCAGGGGGCCGCCGTCCAGCAGGCGGCGCAGCAGCTCCAGATCCGCCGCCTCGTGGCGGCTGGGCGTCAGGGAGGGCCGGATATCGATGAGCTGCAGCTGTAAGGTGGTGTTTCCCCGGAAGGTGTTGGCCTGGAGATAGAAGGCCACGTCCACCCGCATGCCTGCGGCGACGCCGCACTCGTCCTCCGTCACGGAGAAAAAGATGGCGTCGAACCGGCAGGTGCCCTTGGAGAGCCGCAGCTTCAGGTGCTTGCCCTGGCCCACGGACTGCACGGCGTCCACCGTGGCCCCCAGCAGCGCGAAGGCGGGCCGGGGATTCCCGGCGCCGTAGGGTTCCAGATGGCTCAGCTGCTCCACCTCGGCCAGATCCACGTCGCCGGGGCAGGCGATGGGGGCGTCGATGTCCAGGGAGGAGACCGGCAGCTCGCCGCCGGAGGCGGATCGGACATAGCGGTTCATCCGGGCGCGGAAGGCGCCGATGTTCTCCTCCGGGATGGTGAAGCCCGCGGCCAGCTCGTGGCCGCCGAAGCCGTCCAGCAGGTCGGCGCAGGACTCCAGCGCGGCAAAGAGGTTGAACCCCCCGTAGGACCGGCAGGAGCCCTTGCCCATGCCGTCCTTCAAATGGATCATGAAGCTGGGGCAGGAGTATTTTTCAGAAAGGCGGGAGGCCACGATGCCCACCACGCCCTGGTGCCAGTCCGCGCTGGACAGCACCAGCGCGCTGCGGTCCTCGCTGCGGAGCTTTTCGATCTGGCAGATGGCGTCGGCACAGATGGCCTGCTCCACCGCCTGGCGCTCCCGGTTCAGCCCGCACAGCTCCCGGGCCATCTCCTCGGCCCGGGCGGGGTCGGCGGTCTCCAGCAGGTCGGCGGCCAGGTCCGCGGCGCCCATGCGGCCCGCCGCGTTGATGCGGGGGGACAGCACAAAGCCGATCTGGATGGAGGTGATGGGCTTTCCCAGCAGCCCCGCCTCCTTCAGCAGGGCGTGGACGCCCACGAAATCCGTGTGGGGCAGGGCCTCCAGCCCGCAGGAGACGATGATCCGGTTCTCGCCCTCCATCCGCATGACGTCGGCCACGGTGCCGATGGCGGCCAGGGTGCAGTACCGGGCGAACAGGGCGTCCTCCCGGCTCTCCCCGCCCAGGGCCAGCACCAGCTTCAGCGCCACGCCGCAGCCCGCCAGGTGCTTGAAGGGATAGGGGCAGTCGGGCCGGTGGGGATCCACCACCGCCACGGCGTTGGGAAGGGTCTCCTTGCACTCGTGGTGGTCCGTCACCACCACGTCCAGCCCCAGGGAGTTGGCGAAATCCACCTCCTCGTTGCCGGTGATGCCGCAGTCCACCGTCACCATCAGCGTGGCCCCCTGGTCCCGGAGACCCCGGATGGCGTCCTTGGACAGGCCGTAGCCGTCCTCAATGCGGCGGGGGATGTACCGCAGGCACTTCACCCCGCAGCTTTTCAAATAGTCCATCAGCAGCACCGTGGAGGTGATGCCGTCCACGTCGTAGTCGCCAAAAACGGCAATGGTCTCGCCGTCGGAGATGGCCCGCTGGATGCGGGCCACGGCCTTGTCCATGTCCCGCATCAGCATGGGGGAGATGGTCAGCTTCCGCTCCCGGTCCAGGAAGTCCGCGGCGGCCTCCGGATTGCAGACGCCCCGGGCCGCCAGCACGGTGGACAGGAGATAGGGATAGCCCGCGCTGCGCAGAAGGGCCACGTCCTGCTCCTTCGGCGCGCCGATATTCCACTTTTTGAATTTCACAGGACCTCCCCCTTTCCGCCGCCACGGCGTATGAATCTACCATAACTATTCTATTATAGCAGAAAAGCCCTGCCAGGTAAAGTAAAATTCTTTCTTGACATTTGCCCCCCGGCTTCGACGGCATTCATTTGACGGATGCGGTAAATTTTGATATAATGTCCGATATTTGGCACCAAAGAAACTCCAAAGGAGCTTGCGTGATGAAAAAACAACTGCAGCGCATCCTGGCCTGTCTGGCGCTGTGCGCCGTGCTGGCAGGCAGCCTGGCAGCCCCCGTCTCCGCCGCCGGATTCCAGGACGTTCCCAGCAGCCACTGGGCCGCCGAAGAGATCCGGCGCTGTGTGGAACTGGGCTTTTTCAACGGCGAGTCCGCCACCCGCTTCGGCCTGGGGCATGAGATGACCCGCTCGGCCTTCGCGGTGGTGCTGTGCCGCTTCTTCGGCTGGGAGACCCCGGCCCCCGTCCAGGCCACATACCGGGACGTGCCCGTCACCGCCTGGTACGCCGGGGCGGTGCAGGCCGCCTATGCCCACGGCGCCCTGACCGACCAGCGGGAGGACTTCCGCCCCGCCGACCCCATCACCCGGGAGGAGCTGGCGGTCATGCTGGTCCGGGCCCTTGGCTACGGAACCATCGCGGGCCTGGCCCAGGATCTGCCCACGCCCTTCCGGGATGTGAACACCAACGCCGGCTATATCACCATGGCCTGTGACCTGGGACTGATGGGCGGCACCTCCGACACCGCCTTTTCCCCGGAAAAGACCGCGCCCCGGGAGCAGGTGGCCGTGATCCTGATGCGCCTTTACGACAAGCTGCACCGCGCCGCCCCCGGCAGGGTGGCCATTCTCTCCTCGGCGGAGGGGGCGGCGGACCTGACGGGCCTTGACGCCGCAGCGATCTCCGCCGGCAAGCTGATGACTGCCGGAAAGGCCAAGGTCGTCTCCACCATGGACGCGGAGAGCGCTGCGGCCCTCCAGGCCGCCGCCCGCCAGGCGGGGGCCAAAACGCTGCTGTATGTCGTCGGCGGCCCCACGGCCCTGAACGGCAGCGTCTCCGAGACTGCGGCGGTCCTGGCGGAGGCCGTGACCGGCGGCGGCTACGACGGCGTGTTCCTGGACATCCCCCAGCTGAAAAACGACAAGCAGTACGCCCTGGTCAAGCTGGTGAAGGCCCTGCGGCCCGCCCTGGGGGACAAGCTCCTCTACCTGATGGCGGAGGCCCCGGCCTGGCAGGGCACGGCGTACAAGGGCTATGACTACGCCGCGCTGGGAACCTATGCGGACCGGCTGGTGCTGCGGATCGCCTCCTATGAAAAGGCCGGCGGAGCATTCCCCACTGCGCCGGTGGACCCGCTGGAGGAGGTCTACTACGCCCTCGGCACCCTGCGGGACACGGTGGACGCAGGCAAGCTCTCCCTGATGGTCACAGCCGCCGGCTCCGCCTGGACCGCTGGGAAAAAGAGCGCCGCCCTGTCCGGCGCGGACATCACGGCGCTGCTGGCGGAGGAGAAGACGGTGAGCTACTACTCCGACCGCTACGCCTGCGCCTATCTCAGCGGCTTCACGGAGGACGACAAGCCCCTGGCGGTCTGGTATCTGGACCGGCAGGCCGCAGCGGAGCGGACCCAGATGGCCCGGTTTTTCGGCGTGGACCAGGTGTGCCTGTCAGACCTGGGGGACGCGTCGGCAGAGCTGCTGGCGGGCCTGTACTGAGCCTTCCACCCATAAAAAGGCCCCCCATCCGCCGGATGGGGGGCCTTGTATTTTCGAAAGTTACAGGAATTTCTGCATGCCGTCGGTGGCGTCGGCGGGATCGGCGCTGATGGTGACGGTGAACTTGATGTTGTTCTTCTCACCGAACGCGTCCAGCCAGTTCAAAAACTCCTCGGTGTCCTTGCCGACTTCCCGGCCGACGGTCTTGCACAGGTTGTCGATGAACACATGGGAGATGTCATAGTTGCCGGAATACAGGCCGCTGATAAAGCCGCGGAACAGATCGTAGTTGTTCAGCTTATATTCCTGGGCGTCAATCAGGCGGATATGATAGTGGATATCATAAGTCATGTTGCGGTTGGCCTCGATGCAAACCACGTTGCCGGGCTCATCCTTCGCCGCGTTGTTGATCAGTTCAATGAGATGCTTGGTCTTGCCGGAACCCTTCATGCCCATAATCAGTCTGACCATAGTGAATCACTCCTGTCATTTCAATATTGCTTGATGCGGGGATATTTCGCTACATTAAGGATATCATAAGCTGCGGTAAAAAACAATGCAAAAAAGCAAATTTCTAATTTGTTCATAATGCGGCAGACAACCGGAGGTCAAAAACGCGGCGCCAAAAGGCGCCGCGTTTTCCGTTACTTGCCCAGCTTCGCCTCCAGCTCGGCCTTCCGGTCCTCATAACCGGGCTTGCCGAGCAGGGCGAACATATTCTTCTTGTAAGCCTCCACGCCGGGCTGGTCGAAGGGGTTCACCTCCAGCAGATAGCCGGACAGGCCGCAGGCGTACTCGAAGAAGTAGATCAGCTGGCCCAGGGCCT